>DMRV01000065.1:6251-10862 GCA_003456455.1 Flavobacteriales bacterium | reverse complement strand
CCGATGCTACGCTTTACCCGTTAAACCTCATAAACCTCAGTGATATGAAGCTAGAAGGTTTCAACTGGCGGATTGATGATAGACCTGAAAAGGTGGAGGATATTTTTGAGTGGTGATTTCTATTTTCATTTTTACGGAACAACCTACATCCAATGACAAAGAGAAAAGAATTCAGTCCAAGTACAGAGCAGCAAAAGATTATTGGCCTAAGAGCCGGCAAACACTTGGTTTTAGCACCTCCTGGAACTGGCAAGACTGAATTGCTGGCTCAAAGGGTTGATAGAGCATTGTCTAGAGGAATAAAGCCTTCTGAAATGATTTGTCTAACATTCACAAACCGTGCTGCAAATGGAATGCGAGAACGCATCGAAAAAAAGCACCCAAAAAGTGAAATCTTCATTGGAAACCTACATAGTTATTGTTCAAAGTTCATTCATGAAGCAGGGCTTGTATCTCAAAATTCAGCTTTAATGGATGAAGAGGATGCTAATCTCCTGATGCAGGAAGCTGTTTACGGATCGTATAGTCTGAATACCACGGAACTATTGAAACTAAATACAATGATTCATCAGCAACAATTGGGTCTTCCTGATGAGTTAATAGTCCCACCAAATTGGGAATGGCTTTTGGATTCCAAAATTCTTCGCAACAAGGATAACCAATGGCGTAGAAATCAACAGATTGATGAGATGAAACGCACTGCTCACGTCATTTGTAAGAACTACCGTGGCCTGAAAAATGAATCAGACTTATTGGATTTTGATGACCTTTTGACATTGACATATCATCATTTGCAAACTCATTCCAATTTGCCTAACCCCATTGGCTTCCATTGGATGCAGGTGGATGAAGTACAAGACCTGAATCCACTCCAGTGGGCAATTATAGATCGGTTATCACGACCTGATGCACATCGAGTATTTTTTGGAGACTACGAGCAGTCGATTTTTTCCTTCATGGGTTCTAAACTGGAGAAGCTGCATGAAATGGAACGAGTTTGTGAAATTCATAATCTGCAGAAAAATTTTAGATCACCATCTTATTTATTAAATCTCTATGTTGAATATGCCGAGCACCATCTGAGTCCAAAATGGAAGAAACCTCCTCTTTCAAATATCTCAGCAGACCCATCTCCAGGAGCACTGATGATTATAGAAACCCATTCCGATAGCGAAGAAGAGGCGAAGCACGTAGTACAAAAGCTATTACCTGAAAACCTCAAAGTAAGTCCGAATGATAAAATTTCGATTCTTGTTCGGACCAATAACTCTGCGGATATCTTCAGTAGGCAGCTGGAATTAGCTGGAATTGAACATTTCAAAATTTCCGGCTTCGACCTTTTTCGAAGAAAAATGGTAAAAGATTTAATTGCCTTTCTAAGTTGCCTTATTGACAATCGAGATAAGCTAGCTTGGTCTCGATTATTTTCGATTTTCGGAGGGCTCAATACCCTTCAGCAATCTCGTTTATTTGTGAATGGTATGCTAGAAGCTGGGTTATTACCAACTGATTTCACTTCGAGTACATCTCTACCTGACTCATCAATAAAGCAGTTTTTAGATGTCTATTCGACTAGCCGAATTGTGGTTTTTGATACCGAAACGACTGGATTGAATACTGCAACAGACGACATCATTCAAATTGCCGCAATCGAAATTGTGAACGGAAAATTAGGGGAGACCTTCGAAGTCTATATGAATACCGACAAAAGCTTGGCCGAAACGGAACCAATACATCAAATATCAAAGGCATTTCTTAAAGACAATGGTATATCAGCTAGTGCTGGACTTTCTAGGTTTATAGAATTTGTTGGGAATTCAGCTGTGGTCGCTCATAATCTCGACTACGACTATAACATTTTACTCTCAAACCTATCGCGCCACAAGCAGAGTCAAGATATATGTTTGAATAACAAGTGTTTTGACACATTGGACATCACTAAAAGATGCTACCCAAAACTTCAATCATATAAGCTTGAAAAGCTTTTGGTTCAGTTTGAATTGGAAGGTGCAAACTCACATAATGCTTTGGACGATGTGAAAGCAACAGCTAATCTGATTCAATTCCTAATTGCAGAAATGAACAAGACAGCGAATCGACAAAGGCTCTTCTATCGGGAAAATGCTAAAGAATTGAAACGATTTGGCGAACAGATTAGTCCTGTTTGGAAAAAACTGCATTCAAATTTGACAGAACCCGTGTCACTTCCAACTGTTGTTAATCTATTAATGAAGCATCTTGAACCCATGTCAAAAACTGCAGCAATGGATCAAAAGCATTTGGCCAAGCTAATCCGTCACATGGAACAATTTGGCAATACAAAGCCTTTGCTTCCATTATTAGAAGCGTCTATCCCTCAATATAAACGGTTCAAGGAAGTAGATTTGGTTATTGGAGACGAAAAAGTACTAGTAGCGACAGTACATAAGGCTAAAGGCCTTGAATTTGATACGGTAATAATTCCAGAGTGTGTTAATGGTATTTATCCATGGTGGTCTTCCAAAATGAATGAAGAAGTCCAAGAAGATTCCCGATTACTCTACGTTGCTATGACCAGAGCTAAGAAAAAACTGATAATAACTTCTCATGCACAGCAAACCAATCAGTACGGTCGAACATTTCAAAAAGAATTATCGGGATTTGTAGATTGCATAAAACACCGCTTCGAGATTCAATCTATCTAGCAAGATAGACTTACTCTACTCCCAGCCCAACTCTTCGTCAACGGAATTCTCCAATTCGTTTCCAACTCGTTTTTAGAAGTAACCATATTATCAAAAACGGTGGTTTCTTCGGTCAAAGCTCCGTGCTCGAATGCATCAGAAATCTTGTTGGCATGAACGGCTTCCAATTCATTGTCTGAATTCAAATAAGCCAAATCCATTCGATCCAAGAGATTGATGTTGAGTTTTTGCTGAATGGAGCGAATTTGTTGCACAGAACTATCTATAGAACAACCGCTGGCAGAACCAGCATCTTCATCCACCATCATTACCAAGAAACGATTATAAAGCACGTCAGCGGCCGCTTTCAATGGTGACCCGTGGCTTTTCCAATCAGCAGCAAAACCACTTGCCAATTGTTTCAATTCCGAAGCTTCTGCATCGGTAAGGTTACGGGACGCCTGATAAACCCACGTACGTGAGTTGGTTGCAAACGATTGAAAAGCTGTAAGTTCTGTATTCATCACTTTCGGATTATCACCCTAAACTTGGTTCAGGGTCTATAAATCAACAATAGCTACTGAAACAAGTTCAGCATGACTATTTATAAATCGTTGGCCTGTGCAATCATTTCTGCAACGTCAAGCACTTGTGTTTCCTCCTGCTTGTCGTTGTATTTCACGCCATCAGTCATCATGGTATTACAAAACGGACAACCAGTTGCAATTACATCAGGTTTCAAAGCCAATGCTTCCTCTGTCCTTTCCATGTTGATTTCTTTCTCTCCGGGCTCGGCTTCTTTGAACATCTGAGCACCGCCTGCACCGCAGCATAGTGAGTTCCTTTTCGAACGCTTCATCTCAATCAACTCCACACCAGTGAGTTTGAGTAATTCCCTAGGAGCGTCAAAAATTTCATTTCCACGACCTAAGTAGCATGGATCATGAAAGGTGACCTTCTTCCCCACCATTGAGGACGACACTTGCAATTTGTTCTCCTCTATCAATTTCGTGATAAACTCAGTATGATGCATCACCTCATATTCGCCTCCTAAATCCTTGTATTCATTCTTCAATGTATTGAAATCATGCGGACAAGTGGTTACAATGCGCTTCACGTTATAAGCGTTCATAACCTGAATGTTCGTCATTGCTTGCATCATGAATAGAAATTCATTCCCAGCACGCTTTGCAACATCGCCACTTGCAGACTCTTCAGCTCCAAGTATTCCGAATTGAACACCAGCCTTGTTCATGATTTTAACAAATGCTCGCGTAATTTTCTTAGCTCGGTCATCAAATGCGCCAGCGGAGCCAACCCAAAAGAGAACTTCCGGTTCCTTTCCTTCGGCCATCCATTCGGCCATTGTTTTTACCTGTAAACTCATGTCCTTTTTTTAGTCTTCGGTTACCCAATTTGCTCTATCGGCTTGCGCAAACTGCCAAGGCGCACCATTGTTCTCAATATTACTCATGACCGTGGCAAGTTCTGCCGGCATGCTCGATTCTTCCATCACCAAGTATCTTCTTAAATCGATGATGATACTCAACGGGTCAATATTAATGGGACATGCTTCCGTACACGCGTTACATGATGTACAAGCCCATAATTCTTCTGGAGTAATGTGGTCGTGGAGCAATGATTTTCCATCATCCACAAATGTTCCTTTGTTCAAATCGATGATGGCACCAACGTCTTCAAGTCTGTCTCTCGTATCCATCATAATCTTTCGTGGAGACAATTTCTTCCCAGTAATATTTGCAGGGCAGCTTGAGGTACAACGACCACATTCGGTACAACTGTATGCGTTCATCAATTGAACCCAGCTCAAATCCTGAACATCTTTTGCACCGAAGCGCTGTGGAGCTGCATTTGGACCTGGTTCTGGAGCAGCAGCGTATGGGTCAGCATTAGGATCCATCATCAATGCTACTTCTTTCTTTACTGA
>DMRV01000065.1:0-6186 GCA_003456455.1 Flavobacteriales bacterium | reverse complement strand
AATGTGGAAGTGCTTTGAGTACGGTAGGTAATTCATGAAGAACATGATTCCAGCAATATGAGCCCACCAGCAAACACGTTCAATTACATGAAGCGTTTCGTAACTCATTGACGAAAACAAATTGGCGATTACTCCACTTATCAAAAACGATTGCGCTACTCCTTCGGTATCCATTGCACCTTCGGCAGCATTCATAAGTAGCAGTGCAGACATCAGAACAATCTCGATAATCAAGATGTAATTCGCATCCTTAAAAGGCCAGCCTTTCATTTCTGTCGAATGAAAACGACCAATTTTCATCACGTTTCTTCTGTACATGAAAACCACGCAGGCAAGAATAACAAGCACTCCCAGAAACTCAAAAAAGTTAATCGCAGCCACATAAACAACACCCAGAATTGGAGCAAAAAACCGATGGGTTCCAAACAAGCCATCAATTAAAATTTCTAACACCTCGATATTAATGAGAAGGAATCCTACGTAAACGATAAGGTGAAGCGTTCCTGCAACTGGACGCACAACCATTTTAGATTGTCCCATTGCCACTTTGGCCATGGTTTTCCATCGTAAAGATGAATTATCACTTCTATTTAAATCCTTACCTAAAAGGATGTTACGTCTGATGCGCATGATACTCTTACCAAACAGGCCAAAACCTATGGTAATCATAACTAGAAACAGTATTTGCGGGATGTATTCCATTAGTATTTATTACTTCTTTTTCTTGTCTTTCTTTTCCTTTCTTCCAAACACAGAAACGTGTACATACCGGTTCGGATTGGCCTTAATGTCTACAAATAAGCTATCCAAGTCAGCTGTAGCTGCCTCTAGATTATCATAAACAGAATCGTCCTTAAATAGTTTACCAATGGTTCCTTCTCCATTGTTGATTTTCTCCATTGCTAAAGCCAGTTCTTCAAAAGTTTTGTTCGCATTATTGATTGTTGATGCTAACTCGGCTGCGGCAAGTGTATCTGAAAAAGTGGAGAGATTATTCAGCAAATTATCTATCTCATCCTTGTTCTCATCTAAGGTTGACGTAAAACCCTCTACATCAGCTAAGATTTTTCCCAGTTTACCATCATCATCTAAAATCCCATCAATTTTACTTGAAGCCAACTTTAGATTCTCCATTGTTTCTGCCAAATCGAGAATTGCTCTATTTACGCTAGAGTTTCTATCTCCCGGACCAAGCACATCTCGTATATCGCCAACCAAAGAGTCTAGAGACTCAAACAACCTATCTGCTTTGGCCTTAGTACTAACTAAGCTGGAAGATAAATCTGTAATGCCGGCCATAAGACCTTCCTCAATGTCTGATTCAAGCGTATCACCTTCGGTATAATAGCCAACATCTTTACCTGTAACCAAATTGATACTAGTCGTACCCAATAAATCGGCAACCAAAACAGCTTTGGTTCCCTTGGGAATCTCATAGTTGTCGGCCGTTAGCATAAACTCTACAACTAGGAACTCTCTGTTTGGCTCGAAGTAAACATCCTTAACCAACCCCACCTTAAAGCCATTTACTGTTACGGCATTTGACTTTGTAAGTCCACCAACGTTGGTATACGCGGTGTAAAACACACGTTGTTTACTAAAAATATCATTCCCTTTTAGGAAGTTATACCCCCAAACTAAAATGAAAATTGTAGCAAGCGCAATGAATCCAGTACGTATCTCCCTTGAATATTTCATTCTCATTTATTTAGCATTTCTCGGGCTTCTGACACCTTAATCCGTTCGCCATCTTTAAAAGCAACTACAAACGCCCCTGTAAATCCTAGGTCTCTTAATTCAGATTGCAGTTTAGTGATTTCCTCAAAATCTTGAGTGTCTCCTACTGCATACTTATACAAACCACCTTGTTGATATTCCCAAGCTTGCTGTCCTCTTAAAGTTGGGCTGTCATTTTCTAATTGTTTTGCAGACGTTAGTACCTGAACTCTTAATCTCAATCCCTGCACAAAGCCAGAGTTAACTTCTTTTACTGGAGCTGGGTCGTTAACTGTGCGTTCTTCAAGTTTCTCTTCGGTTACAACCTCCACATTTCGCCCCTTAAGCTTGGCAATTCGTTGCTCTAATTGTCGCTTTCTCAGTTGAAGAAACAGCAACTCCGCCTCTTCGGGAGAGCCCGCTTGTTTGTCATCAATAGTTAAATCAGCAGAAGCTGTTTCGGCTTTTCTAACAGCGATAATAGAATCTTGTCTGGCTTTTTGGTTTGCTTCTTCCAGTGCTCTTTGGCGAATAGCATCTTTCTCAATCTGAGCCTCCGTCAACTTAACTAGCTTGATGGAGTCTTGCAATTGCTGTTCTACTAACTTAGTCTCCTGCTCTTTTGCAAGCTCGTCTTGTTTTGCTTGATGTGCTGCGAGTACCATTGATAATGAATCAGCAACTGCTTGTTTCTTTTTCGCAGCAAGCGAGGCAGCTAATTCGTTCGCTTTTTTCTCTGCAAATTTCGCCTTGGCCAAAGAATCAATTCTGGCTTGTTCAGCAATTAGCTTTTGTGCTACTACGGAATCTGAGCGTTCGAACTGAAGTTTTTCATCGTTCAAGCGTTTGGCTTCCGCAAGCTCTTTTTCTTTATTAGCCTTGATTGCAAGAAGTCGATCCTTTTCAGCATCTGTAGCTGCTTTTCGCTTGGCTTCTTCTAGTTCCTTCTCCTTTACTTCCTTAATTTCTTCTAACCATTCCTTCGCGTTTTCCTTCGCTTTTAGCTCCTTTTGGTCTTTTTCTTCCTGCGCTTTTCTTGCAGCTTCTTCTTTCGCCTTTTGCACTGCAAGTGCATTTTTTCGTTTCTCAGCCAGGGCCTTTTCTTCCTTCGCGAATTCTGCAATTTTTGAAAGACGCAATGTTTCGAGTGAATCAACCTTGGCTTTTAGCATTGCTTTTTTATCATCCTTGGCTTTTTGCACCAATTCTTCCTCTCTCTTTTTCTTTTCCTCTAACAATTGCTGTTTAGCCTGTTCTAACGAATCGGCCACTGCTTTTAGCTTTGCTTGACTTTCAACCTTCAGAATAGAGTCCTGACGCGCTTTCTCAGCATCCTTTTTAGCTTTTAAAGCGAGTGCCTCCGCCATCTCTTTTTCCGCATCAACCTTCAACTGAGTTACTTGCATGTTCTCCTCCTTGGGAGCAACATATCCCTCAGGCAGCGGGTCTTCCACCAATTCTTTGTATTCTTTAAATCCTCTAAAAATGGCGGAAGACATGTACGATTTTCCATTTTCAGAATTGAGAAAATCCTCTTCAACTGCATTTGTAAGAAAACCCAATTCCACTAAAATACTTGGCATGGTGGTTTTTCTCAACACAAGGAAACCTGCCTGCTTTACACCTCTATCTCGTCTTCCAACTCTACTCTTAAACTGTTGCTGGATGTAGGAAGAAATGGTAAGACTTTGCTGTAAATAAGCACTCTGCATAATTGTTAACGCAATAATACTTTCCGCAGAATTCGGGTCAAAACCTTCGTACTTCGTTTTGTAATCATCTTCCAAAAAGATGGCAGAGTTTTCCTTCATCGCCACTTGCAAGTTTTCCTTGTTTCGGTGCAAACCCAGAACAAATGTCTCAACTCCGTTTGATTCAGGATTTGTAAATGCGTTACAATGTATGCTGATAAAAAGGTCTGCCTTTGCATCATTCGCAACTTCGGTTCTTCCATCCAAACCAATAAAAACATCCGTGCTTCTTGTATAAATGACCTTTATCTCCGGAAATTGCTTTTCGATATATCCACCTACCCGCAACGCAACATCTAAAGCAATATCTTTCTCACGGGTTTTGTAGCGACCAGTACCAAGATTTCCTGGGTCTTTTCCACCATGACCAGCATCAATAACAATCGTTTTCATACGATATGGCACAGAGACATCTTGAGCCAATCCTGAAAAATGAATTAACGTGAAGGCAAGAAATAGAAAAATTGATCGTTTACCGATAGGTTTCGCTTGCATCATTATCCAACCCGTGTACCCGATGAAATGGTTAGCTTTGAACGCCTAAAAATAAAGTCTTTTACCCGAATAACAGGAGGTAGTCCCGATTAGTGTGGCATCGTTAATAAAATCAGTTCCATTTATCCTGTTTTTGCTATTTCTAGCAATAGCTAGTCAGGCACAAAAACTAGGAGTTAAATTCAATACAGATACAACGGTTAACATCCTCACAAACCAAACCGAAGAATTTATTGAACGACCTGATTCTGTTAGAAATCAGCAAGCCGACTCGCTGTTAACCATTATTGGTGAAACTGGCTTTGGCATCAAGGATTCAACATCCACTGACTCCTTAGCTGTCAATTCGCCAAAAAAGGGAACCGAACTTACATCAGAAATTAAGTACCATGCACGTGACTCCATCCGCTTTAGCGTGGAAGACAAAAAGGTTTTTCTATACGGAGAAGCGCAGATTAATTATGGGGATATTGAACTGAAAGCTGCGTACATAGAGATTAATCAAGATAGCAAAGAAGTATATGCAGAAGGTGTTACCGACTCAACCGGAAACACCATTGGAACACCACAATTTAAAAGTGGAGACCAGGATTTTGCGGCCAAACGAATGCGCTACAACTTCAACACAAAAAAGGGGAAAATACTGGACGTAATAACCCAGCAAGGCGAGGGGAATTTGCGTGGAGACCAAGTGAAGAAAACAGCAGATGAATCCTACTACATAAAAGATGGTGGATATACGACTTGCGATGCTGATGAACCTCACTACATCATCAAAGCAAAAAAACTAAAGGTTATACCGAATGATAAGATTGTGAGCGGCCCAGCCTTTCTCATGTTTGAAGGTGTTTATACGCCATTAGTAGTTCCTTTCGCGCTTTTCCCAACCAAACCTGGAAGAAAATCAGGTATCATATTTCCTGAATATGGAGAATCGCCAACACAAGGGTTTTTCTTTAGAAACTTTGGCTATTACTTGAACCTGGGAGATCAAATAGACCTTGCTGTAACAGGAGACATTTATACCAGAGGAAGTTATGGTGTTAGGCTTTTGTCCAACTACAAAAAGCGATACAAGTTTAACGGAAGACTTGAATTGAGTCACAATAGTTTGCGGAATAGCAGAAGAGAATTCCCTGATTTCAGTGTTCAGAATAACTTTTTTGTAAAATGGCGACATACGCAAGACCCAAAAGCAAGGCCTACCACCTCTTTT
The DNA here is from genome assembly GCA_003456455.1 of Flavobacteriales bacterium. GTDB lineage: Bacteria > Bacteroidota > Bacteroidia > UBA10329 > UBA10329 > UBA10329. The sequence goes on along the minus strand of DMRV01000065.1, from coordinate 1,008 downwards.
TCTTCTGATGTGAATTTTGGTACAGCTACCAACTTCTCTAACGGCCTTACCACCAGCGCACAAGACTTTCTTACAAACACTTTCACATCGAGCATAGCGTTCTCAAAAAGGTGGCTTGGAAAACCATTTACGCTTAACATTAACATGAACCACAGTCAGAACACCAATACCAACGTGGTTAGTGTAACCTTACCTCAGATTGCTTTTGGTGTACAGCGGTTTTACCCTTTCAAACGAAGAAATCAAGTTGGAAAACAACGTTGGTATGAGAAGATAGGTGTTACCTATAATTTGAATGCAAGAAATGAGGTAACAACGCTAGACTCGATATTCCTTACAAGGGCAACATTGGATAAAATGCGTAATGGTGTTCGGCATTCTGTAGGCGTTTCTACAAACATCAAAGCTTTCAAATATTTCACCATCAATCCTTCGGTTTCATACAACGAACGTTGGTTTTTCCAATCGCTGAGCAAAGCATGGAACAACGAAACACAAACGGTTGATGTGGATACCACTTTTGGTTTTTTCAGTAACCGAGATGTAAGTACAAGTGTTAGTATGACCACTAATATTTACGGTCTTGTACAGTTCAAAAAAGGACCAATTCGTGGAATTAGGCACGTCTTGAATCCAACTATCGGCTTTAGGTATACCCCAAAATTGAACTCAGATGAGTTTGGTTATTTTGGAAATAACGGAACCGTAAGCAGCTACAACCCTGATGACTTAAGTATTTATGGACAAGCACCAACGGTAAATACTGGAGCTATGAATTTTGGTTTTGGCAATACGCTAGAAATGAAAGTTCGTTCTAAAAAAGATACAATTACCGGATTCAAGAAGATTAAGCTTTTAGAAGCCTTAAACGTGTCTAGTGCTTACAACTTCTTTGCTGACTCATTGAACCTGTCCGACATACGCATTAGCGGACGAACAACCCTGATTGAAAAGCTATCAGTTAATTTCAACATGAACCTTTCTCCTTATGCGCAAGACACAAACCTT
>DMRV01000067.1 GCA_003456455.1 Flavobacteriales bacterium | reverse complement strand
TTTTAGCACCGCCTTAAACGCAATGGCTAAAACTCCCGCAAGTCCTAACCCAGCTAAAACATATTCATCCGTTTCAAGCTTCTTTTTCTCAGCAACTTCTTGATTTTTTTCAGGATTCTTACTCTGAGCCGATAACTGTGACCGATTAATTTCTTTCATTTTATTGCTCGTAACATGTAAGCCCTGAATCTCTGCATCTTTTTGTTTAACCTCTAGTTCTAACTTTGAAAGCGCTTGGCTCTTTTGGGTGAGTGCCGCTTGGTCTAATTCAATACGTAGGTCGGCATTTTCAAGATCGGTTTCAAGCTTAGCGACCCACCGTTGAAGCTTCCGCACTTCCTCTTTTAATTGCTTCTCATTTATCGTCTCCCCTGACATCTTATCTATGACGTGTGGATGCAGATTGGTCAAATGTAAAAGGTATTCAGATGTCGGCATGGAAGAAGCCTCGGCCAGCTTATTTAATTGGATTTTATGCGCCGATGTAGTTCTAAAACTTACCGTGCAATTTCTAAATTGTTCGTTTTGTATCATCATATTCTTTGTGTTTACATGCTGTAATCCAGAGCGTTTACGCAATGTCTACATCATGTAGACGCTCAAGGCTTTATTTATTGCTCCTAAACAGGAGCATTTTTCTTTATTTCTAAAGCAACCTGCTTCTTCTCATAAAGAATTAGAGTTTGCTCAACTCATATTTTCATTGTAAATTTACGCTACAAGGATTTATGTTTTTACTAAATTTTCACTCGTGAGATTATCGAACTTTGACATCATGAACAAAGCTGTAAACGCTTTTTCCACATGGACCATTACGCCAAAAGATTTCGGGGTCCCCTCTCGAAAAGTTAATTATTGGAAGACTAAGGGTCTACTGCCATATGTCGAGGACGAGAAACATCTCAAGATGAATATTTACCAAGGTCTATGGTTTCATATTGTCCATCAGCTCACCAATCTTGGAATCTCTAGTGATGCGCTGTTCAAGCTCGGAAAAAACATATGGTATGATAACAAGGCCTACGATGAACTACTAATAAGCGAACTCAACAACCCGCATTCAAGATTATCCGAAGACGAACGCGAATTGCTCAAAGGGATAAATAACGACCCTATATTGATGCAAACCATGCGTCAAGAAATAACTGAATTCACGCTTACTCTTACCGAGCTCTTTGTGAACCATAAAAAGCAAATTGATTTCAACTACTACCCTGAAACCAACGACTGGGCACTTACTGGGGAAATCAAGGGTCTAGATCCAAAGCGAGTCAATGAAGTAAGAATTGCCATTCCGCTCACAGATATATTCAATAAACTCATCGCTACAGAACTGTATGTCACAGGGAATTGCTCCGATCTTTTCGAGGAAACTTATCATGATATGCTCGAAATCGTTCAACGGAAGAAACCCAAGTATATAGAGTTCATCATTAACGAAGAACAAGGTAAATTTTCTTGTGTGCATGAGTCTTCTAAGACCATGGAAGACATCATACATTATTTAAGGAACAACGACCTCCCTCAGGGCGCTACCATTGCTATAAAGAAGCGTAATGCATCTCATTATGTATTTCACATTATAACACCTCATTCATGATCGTTCAACCCACCCAGCCTCCAATGCGACTTTCTGGGCTAATCCAAAATAGGGATGGACCATCAAATAGGAAGCGCTCATTTGATGCCTAAGCACCGCTTAGAATCGCATTTACAAATTGAATTAACGAACGACGACTACCAAGAATTGGCCATGGCAGCCTTTGAGCTCGCTATGCTATTAATCGAAACAAATTAAAATTTACAATCATGAATTCATATAACATGAAAGATTTTCAAAATGCTATCGTTTGGTCTTACTCACGCGTTAGTTCAAAAGAGCAGTTTGAAAGGAACTCAAGTATAGAAACCCAAGTAATGGCAATCAAAGACTTTGCCAGTGAGCACCATCTATTAATCACCAAGGAGTTTGATGCTGCTTACGAAAGCTCCAAGAATCTCAAGAGTCAAAAGACTTTGATCAACCTGATAGAAACCCTCGAAAAAACACCTGTTTCAAAAAGGCCAAAATTAATTCTCCTTTGGTCACCCAGCAGGTTCGGTCGCTCGGGAGTAGAGCACATTAGTCTACTCTCCTCTTTACGTACCAAGTTTAACGTACGCATCTATGCAGTCAGTAGCGGGAAACACACCTTTGATGAAAGAAGTGAACACGACTTCGCAAAGGAGCTCTTAGTAGCACAACAGGAAAATTTCAACCGTCAAGATGTGATTATTCCAGGGATGAAGAATTTTGTCCGAAAGGGATTCCATCTGGGAACTGCTCCTAGAGGTTATGACAAATACGGGCCCAGGGTGACTAATCCAAGCAGAGTTCAGGGTATACAGGAAATAAAAATTAACGAAGAAGGCAAATGGATCAAGAAAGCGTTTAAAATGAAAATCTACCAGGACGCTTCGGATAAGGAGATCATCGACTTCATGGCAAGCAAAGGATTTAAAATACCGAAGCAGACCCTCTGCAACATGTGGCGTAATCCTTTTTATGCTGGGATCAGTAAAAATAAATTATTGGGAGATCAAGAAATCAAAGGGAATTGGGAGCCTCTAGTTTCCGATGCGGATTGGAAACTACTTCAAAAGAAGCTCACGGGATCATTCATGGCCGGTATCTCAAAGCTACCGGGTAAACTAGACACGCCTTTAATCCCAAAGTTCTTGTATTGCAAAAATTGCGAAAAGAATATGACTTCCTACCAACACAAGAAAACGGGCAACTATTACTACAAGTGTAACAAATGCAACCATACAGTAAATGCAAACTCAACGAAGAGATCCAAGCGTATGGGCATGCATGAGAAGTTTGGGGAACTACTCGATGGTTTTAAGTTGAGTCCTAAACTCATTCCCATACTCAAAGAACAAGTGAAGCTCGTTTTAGAAGACTCGCTCAAGAGCTTTGAAGGTAAACGGAAGAACCTCCTTTCCCAGATTACCCAAAAAGAAAATGAATTAGAAAATTTGGAAAGACGATTTGCCGTAGGGCAGATCAACGAAAAGATGTGGAAGAAATACACACGCATTACGCAAGAGGAAATCAAAGAAATTGAGCTAAAACTCGAAAACCTCCCTTCAAAAAAATCGAACCTTGCAATTCTGGACGAAAAAATTCTTTCACTGCTCGAAAACCCCCGTCAATTCTGGGAATCTATAAACACAAAGCAAAAGCGAAGGTTGCAGGATGTACTATTTCCCGATGGATTACACTATTCTCCGAAAACTAAAGAATATCGAACCTCGAACATCCACCTACTTTTAGAGATAACTAGCTGTTTCATAGATACTTGGACTTCTGAGAAAAACAAA
>DMRV01000069.1 GCA_003456455.1 Flavobacteriales bacterium | reverse complement strand
CCACTTTCAGAAACTTCCATGGCTCCCAAAACGGTGAGCTGAACGTGTTGTCCGCGAATCATCGCAAAACTTGTGGCTGAATCGAAATAAACTGCTCCAGCACGTGCAGTGATGGTCTGTTTTCCAGCATTAATGAGGTCAGCATCTTCTTCTCCATCAAAGGGAAACGGGCCCATTCCTAGAATACCATTTTCTGATTGAAACTCAACTTCAATTCCCTCGGGGATATAGTTTGCAACCAACGTAGGAATACCGATACCGAGGTTGACGTAATATCCATCGCGCAACTCTTGCGCTATTCGTTTTGCTATGCCGTTTTTATCTATTGCCATCTCTCAATTCTATCAGTCGCGTTGTCTCACCGTCCGTTGTTCAATTCGTTTTTCAAATTTTTCTCCTTGAAAAATGCGGTTGACGAATATTCCTGGTGTGTGAATTTGATTAGGGTCCAACTCGCCAGGCTCAACCAATTCTTCGACTTCGGCAATGGTAATTTTTCCTGCCATTGCCATCATTGGGTTGAAATTTCGAGCCGTTCCCTTGTAAATAAGATTTCCGTTATGGTCGCCTTTCCACGCTTTTACAATAGCAAAATCAGCAGTTAAAGCTGACTCCAAAATGTGCGGTTTTCCGTTGAATTCACGAACTTCTTTACCTTCGGCTACTTCGGTTCCGTAACCTGCCGGTGTAAAAAACGCAGGAATTCCGGCACCACCTGCACGACATCTTTCTGCCAATGAGCCTTGCGGAATCAAATCCACCTCCAACTCGCCACTCAGCATCAATCGTTCAAACAGGTCATTCTCACCTACGTAAGAAGAAATCATCTTTCTGATCTGACGTTTCTGAAGCAGCAACCCTAGCCCAAAATCATCCACCCCTGCGTTGTTAGATATGCAGGTCAAATCCATCACTTCGAGTTTAACCAACTCAGCAATACTGTTTTCAGGAATTCCGCATAGGCCAAAACCACCCAACATGAGGGTCATTCCGTTTTCAATTCCTAGGAGTGCCGCTTTTGGACCTTCTACAACTTTATTCATGGTAATTATTCAAATCCAGGGTCGTAACGTCCGCCCTGCGTATTGCTATTCTGCTTATCGTATTTATTGCAATCCAGTTCTACGGACAGCTCGCCTTCGGGACGCTCAAACTGACCAGTAGAAATGTTGATATCCTTATCAGCATAAACCTGTTGCATATAAAGGCCGAAGATTGGAAGTGCCATGGAAGCGCCCTGCCCTTCCACAATGGTTCGGAAGTGTGCTGCTCTATCCTCGCAACCAACCCAAACACTGGTTACCAAATCGGGCGTGTGACCGATAAACCAACCGTCAGACTGGTTTTGGGTTGTTCCTGTTTTTCCTGCAATTGGATGCTCCAATTTGTATCGGAAACGCAATCTTCTACCGGAACCGCTATTTACAACCGACTCCATTAAATTAAGCATAGTGTAGGCTGTCTGCTCGTTCATTACTTCATGCGTATTCGGAACAAATTCCTCCAAAACATTTCCGCTTTTATCCTCTATTCTGGTGATTACAACAGGTGCAGTATAAACTCCTTTGTTTGTGAATGTGCAATGCGCAGCCGTCATCTCGTAAACCGAAATGCTCGGTGTCCCCAAGCAAATTGCGGGAAATGGGTCGATGGGTGCAGTAATCCCAAGTTTTCGGGCTAAATCAACCACCGCCTGAGGTCCAAATTTCTTCATTACATAGGCGGTAATGGTGTTGATGGAATTCGCCAACGCAATCTTTAGCGGAACCTCTTCATTCTCAAACTTGTCGTCTGAATTTTTTGGCGTCCAATCTTCTGGCAATCCCCATCGTTCCTTTTCAAACGTAACTGGAATGTTCAGCACCTTTTCGCATGGTGACCAACCTTCTTGCATTGCCAAAGCGTATACAAATGGCTTGAAGGTTGACCCAACTTGGCGACTTCCTTGCTTGACGTTGTCATACTTAAAATGCTTGTAGTTGATGCCTCCCACCCAAGCACGAACGAAGCCCGTGTGTGGATCCATGGACATCATTCCAGCTTGAAGAAAATGCTTGTAATATCGGATGGAATCCATTGGGGTAAGAACCGTGTCAATCTCCCCAGCCCACGAAAAAATGGTCATCTCGGTAGGTTGACTAAACACAACCTTCAACGAGTCATCGAAAGGTTTCCAGATTTCTTGATAGTAATCCCAGGTTCGGTCTAAGTCTGGCTGGAGCTTTTTAGACTTCTTACGTAGCTTTTCAATTTTCTTCTGAATTGCTTCTTGGTCATCTTCCTTTTCCATGCGCTCTGCACGCTGAAACTGCTGGTAGAGTTCTGCAATTTCCGACTCATACCCGTTCTGCTCGCTTTTATACTTAAAGTAACCACGGTAGCGTTCTCGTACATCAGGCCGCAAATCTAGCCGTTCATTGTAACGCGTTGACCGCCTCATAGATTGCAGCATTATGCTTTCAATCTCACCATCGGTCACCCCACGAAATGGCGCATCATCGTTCCTTGATTGATCCTTCCAAAACTTAGCTTGATGAGCCTGAATGTGGTCTGTCACGGCCTTTTCGGCATAGCCTTGCAGCCGCGAATCAATAGACGTATAAATACGAAGTCCGTCCCGATACAAATCATAATTAGTGCCGTCTGGTTTGGTATGCGTGGCACACCAATCACGCAGCTCCCCTCTCAAAAATTCTCTGAAATACGTGGCTTGACCTTGGTTGTGGTCGGCTGTTTGGTAATCTAAATCAATTGGAATTTGATCCAGAGAATCTTCTTCGGCTTGGGTAATGAAGCCATTCTTCTTCATCTGAAGGAAGACGGTGTTTCTTCTATTTTGAACCAACTCAACCCTTCTTCGAGGATTGAAAAGTGACGGGTTCTTCAACATGCCTACAAACATGGCGGCTTGTTCAATTTTAAGCGAATCTGTACTTGTGTTGAAGTAAACCTTCGCAGCAGATTTTATCCCAACGGCTCCGTTAATGAAATCAACCGTATTGAGATACAAAGCCATGATTTCATCCTTCGTATACCTGCCCTCCAATCGTGTGGCAATAATCCACTCGGCTGGTTTTTGAACCAGCGCTCCGCCTTTTAGGTTTCCACGGGTTTCGAAAAGGTTCTTCGCCAATTGCTGTGTTACGGTGCTACCTCCACCTCGCCCTCCCATGAAGATAATGGCGCGTGCCAAGCCGATAAGATCAACACCACTATGCCAGTAATACCGCTCGTCTTCAGTAGAAACAAGGGCGTTTACCAAGTGCAGAGAAAGGCTTTCGAACTTGATGTTTGAGCGATTTTGAACGAAGTACGTTCCAAGCACTTTTTGGTCCGAAGAATAAACCTCGGAGGCCTGATTGCTCTTCGGGTTTTCCAGCTCCTCAAACGTTGGGAGCGGCCCCCAAAGTCCAATAGAAATGGTGAACAGGTGTAACGCAATCAGAGACGGGCCAAGTAAAACCAGTAGCCAGAAATACAGAATGTACTTCCTTTTTATCGGTGTTTTTTTCTTCTTTGCCACTACTTTTTCTTGTGTTTTTCTAAGGAGATTCCTACATCAAGAATGGCGGGCAGCGCCTCATTTCTCATGCCTTGTTCAAACTCAAAAGAATATGTTCCTGAGTTTGGGAAACGGATATTTTCCTTGAACAGTATGTGATTGTCAATTACATCTCCCAAGCCGCTACTCCCAAGCCAACGACCCGTTCTATCAGCCAAAATGCACTCGACCGTGTCTTTGGCGCTTTTCCCCGAAGGAAAGGTTGTGTTTACAAACATGTAAATGTTGGCATACGGATACGTTGCCTCGTTGCGCAAATCAATGTAAAAATCGTAGCCCGTCATGGTATCTTTAACCTCCACATCGAAGGTGATGTTACTACCAATTTCCCAATTTTTGTTAGGAACGGGCTGGCTGTCTTGAAACAGCACTTGACCACAACCAACCAAGCTTAAGGCAAGCAGCACTCCCCAAAAAAGAGTAGGCTTATTTTGCATTATTCGGCTTGTTCGGGCTATTTCTTGGTTTCCTGTTCTTGTTGCGGTTCCGGTTGTTTCTGCGTTTGTTATTCGAACGATTTTTCTGTCCGCCTTGTCCTTTTGGACGATCAAATCGAGTCAAATCATCTTGACCAACCACATTTTCGTAATCGTGCTTTACAACCGGTACGGCAACATATTCCTTCTCAACCAACATGGCAGGTTTCTCACCGTCCTTGTTCATTTGCTGAATTTCCTTCACGCGCTCAATCGGCACTTCAATAAAATTGCTTGGGTCATCGCGCAGCGTAAACCACATTACTCCTCTAAAAATATCCACTTTTTGTGTGAAAGCTGTTCCCTTTTGGGTCTCCAATTTTGTTCGCTGACTTGGAAACCCTTTCAAAGCGTCCAGATAACTATCGAGTTCAAAATTGAGGCAACATTTTAGTTTACCGCACTGTCCTGCTAGCTTTTGCGGATTGAGCGAAAGCTGCTGATAGCGTGCCGCACTCGTGCTCACGGTCCTGAAATCCGTTAGCCAAGTGGAACAACATAGCTCTCGGCCGCAGGTTCCAATTCCTCCAACGCGAGCAGCTTCCTGCCTAGCACCAATCTGTTTCATTTCCACCCGAACCTTGAACTCATCAGCATACTTGCGAATCAGTTCCCGAAAATCAACTCGGTCCTCGGCCGTGTAATAAAATACTGCTTTGCTCTTATCGCCTTGAAATTCGACATCGCTAATCTTCATATTCAGCCCCAATTCTCTTGCAATTATGCGTGCACGAGTTTTGGTGGCTTTTTCAAGTTCAACGGCTTCTTGCCATTTTTCAATGTCGGGCTGCGTTGCTTTGCGGTAAATCTTTTTGAAATCCGCTGTTGCCGAATCCACTTTTCGCTTGCGCATTTGCAACATCACCAAATCGCCAGAAAGGGAAACCGTTCCAATGTCATGACCCGGAGAGGCTTCTACAGCTACCACATCTCCTTCTGTCAAACGCAGGTTTTCTTGCTTAAAAAATTGTTTCCGCGTATTCTTAAATCGAACCTCAACAAATTCAGATACGGTATATCCTACCGTGTCTTCCATGTTTGACAAATAATTGAATACGCTCAGTTTGTCGCAACTTCCTGTTTGGCAAGCTCCGTTACTCTTACATCCTCTGGGTAAGCCGCTTTCCGTCTTCCCATTACTACATCCACTACAACCCATCTATCTCTTGCTTTTTAGAATGAGAAACCAATTCAAAACCTAAGGGTTTGATGGTTTCTGATAAGGCAAATTTAATTGTTTCGATGGCTGTGCCATCAATTACTTCATCGCCTCGCTCAGAACAAGGTCTGATAACTTGAAAGAAAGGTCTGTGAAGGTGATTCGCGCATTGGCATTTCGCTCAATATGATAGTTCGCATCATTCAGCGCTTCCAGCATTTTAGCCGAGTTTTCAACGGCAATAAATCGAGAGAATTTATGCACGAAATCGAGTTCTTCTTTCAATAGTTTTCCTTCCATATCTGGCAAGGTTCGGTACATAAGCACTTTGCGCAAAATGGCACTCGATTGCGTGAGTAAGGCCTTTTGTTGTTCTCTCCCTAAGGAATTAAACTCTTCGCACAACCCTTGAATGGTGTCCATTTGAACGCCATAACAAGCACGCATCCACCGAATAAAAAAGTTAATCGAATTGGTAATTGACGTTTGGTCTTCAATCAAATGCTTGGCAAGGTTCAAGTCTCCATCCGCCAAATGGGCGAATTTTTCAATTTGATCTAACTCATCGCTTTCCGCAGATAATGCCGTGGCAATTTCGGCTTCGCTCAACCTTCCTAGTCGGTGCATTTGCACCCGCGAAAGGATGGTTTGCAACATGTTTTCCGTGCTTTCAGCCACCAATAGAAAAACCGTTCTTTCGGGCGGTTCTTCTAGAATTTTCAGGAGCTTATTTGCTGCAGCCGTGTTCATATGTTCCGCCAACCAAATTAGCACTACACGATAATCCGCTTCGTATGCTTTGTAGCTGAGGTTTTGTAACACTTCACGGCTGTCTCCCACATGGATGATGCCCTGCATATTATCAATTCCTACCTCTTTCAGCCAATCATTTAAGTTGAGATATGGATTGGCGAGAACAGCTTTTCGCCATTCGGTCAAAAAGTTTTTGCTGGGGAGTTTCGGGGTGGATTTATTGTTCTTCGGAAAAATCAGCTGTAAATCGGGATGCTCCAACTTGGCATAACGCACGCAAGAGTCGCATTTTCCGCACGAATCGGTTTCTGCACGGTGCTTACATGCCAAATACTGAGCAAATGCCAACGCCAATGGAAGCGAACCCGAGCCAACCGAACCGACCAACATCTGAGCATGCGCCACGCGTCCATTCGTAACCGAATCGTGTAGTTTTTTCTTTAATTCCGACTGACCAACAACCTGAGAAAACAGCATCTTCCAAAAGTAAGCTATCACATGATTCTGAGGTTAACTCTCATCCATACTGATAACCTCCAATTAACTTGAACTAGATTTGCGGTTTCGTGTACCTTCGCGATTTCATAAAAACCAATCAGAATTCTGTTAAAATTCCCCTTTCGGAATTCTTAACATTGCCTTAATTCACATGAGAACTATTTCAACACACCTTTTTCTTTGGTCGCTTCTTTTTGTTCTATTATCTGGTTGTACAAAACCTGAAGGCGAAGGTGGCACATCAGTAATTTACGGGAAAGTCTATGCCTTTAACTACAACGGTTCTGGTGTTTTGCAGGAGGAATACTACCTAGCAGATGAAGACGTGTTCATCATTTATGGTGATGGCGACAACTATTACGATGATTCGTACAAAACGAGTTTTGATGGGTCGTTCCGTTTCCAATACTTGCGTCCTGGAACATACACGGTTTTCGTTTATTCTGATTGTGATTCTTGCCCTTCGGGAACAGAAGAAATTAGCCAAACGGTCGAAATCTCAGGCAATAACGAAGACATTATTCTTCCTGATTTTGAAGTAAGACGTTGAGTTCTATTGCCGAAACCATAGCTAAGTTCCACCCCATTTCTTTAAGCGAAATGGACTCTGTGGCGCTTATGAATAGAACCGACACAAAGTATCAGGTTTCATTAGAAAACGTTGAAAAAGCGCTTGAGGATTTAAAGGATCATTATCAGGTTTTGGAAATAGCAGGTTCGCGAATGTTTCAATACAAAACAATTTATTTCGATACAGAAGACAAGCATCTCCTGAACGAACATTTACGCGGCAAGCTTAACCGGACAAAGGTTCGTGCGCGAGAATATGTTGGAAGTAGTACGCGGTTTTTTGAGCTAAAACTCAAAACAAACAAAGGTCTTACTAAGAAATCTCGCATTGCAAAGCAGGATGACCTCCGCACCATAATGCCAGATGAGGCAGCTTTTCTTTCATCTTCATCTTCTTTAAATGCCAATAAGCTTGTTCCAGCAATTGAAATCCTTTTCCACCGAATTACCCTAGTTAGCACGGTATTTAAAGAGCGGATAACAATCGACACGGGACTTTCCTTCTCCATGAATGGCGAAAAGAAAACTGTTGAGCATTTGGGGGTTGTAGAGGTAAAGCGTGATTCGGAAAGTGAACCCCACACCCCAATATTGAGCACTCTGAAAAAGCTGTCGGTGTATCCTGATTCTATGAGTAAATACTGCCTAGGAATGGTTTTACTGGATAAAACCAAACGTTACAATAACTACAAGCCTAAACTTCTTAAACTAAACAAACTTTCTCCTAATGGAAATATTTGGTAGCCCACTTTATGATGCGGACTTTCTAGAGTTATTTTTTCGATTATCAATCAACTTCTTCGTTGCCTTCGTAGTCATTCGATTAATTTATTATCCGGTTCATAATCGAAAAGATTACCTCTTCACCTACTTTATCCTAAACCTGCTCATATTTTTTGTGAGTTACCTATTAAGCGGGGTAAAACTCCAGCTAGGGTTTGCGTTTGGTCTGTTTGCCATTTTTGGTATTCTGAGATATAGAACTGAGCAGCTTGCTATAAAGGAAATGACCTATTTGTTTGTGGTCATTGCAATTGCCATTAT
>DMRV01000290.1 GCA_003456455.1 Flavobacteriales bacterium | reverse complement strand
TTACATTGCCTTCAATAAACCAGAAGGCATTGTGTGCACAACAGATGTTGGTGTAGAACCCGACAACATAATTGAATACATCAATTACCCTAAGCGGATTTTTCCAATTGGTAGATTGGATAAGATTAGTGAGGGGTTAATTTTCCTCACAAACGATGGTGACATTGTAAACAAAATTCTTCGTGCAAGAAACAATCACGAGAAGGAGTATTTGGTAAATGTGAATAAGCCAATCACTAAGAAATTCATTCAGCAAATGAGCGAAGGCGTTCCCATTTTAGATACTGTAACTAAGGAATGTGAAGTAGAACAAGTCACCAAATTCCGCTTCCGAATTGTACTTACGCAGGGTTTAAATCGACAGATACGTAGAATGGTCGAATTCCTAGGTTATCGTGTAGTAAACCTTAAACGCGTTCGAATAATGCATGTGAAACTGGATATGCCTTCAGGAGAATGGCGTGATATAACCGAAGAGGAATTAGAAGAGATTAATCGTCTGGTTTCGGATTCAGCTAAAACCCACAAATAGCAGAGCCATTATTAATTAAACCGCTTATTCTAAGCCAAAATCATTTTTTACCTTCACTTTCGGTCAAAAACACAATATGAAAAAACTTCTACTCTCTCTTGTCTCTGTTGCTATTTGTGCAACGTCTTTCGGTCAGCAAACCACAAACAACTGGGAATTTGACGGTCTAAACCGTGAGTACATTCAGTATGTGCCTTCTGTTTATGATGGCAGCGAAGCTGTTCCATTGGTTATTGTATTGCACGGACTTGGCGATGTCATGTCAAACATGGCTCAGGTTGGCTTTCATCAGGTTTCTGACACTGCCAATTTTATTGTAGTAACGCCACAGGCCATTGTAGACCAAATGCTGAGTGGGTCAACTGCTTGGAACTCAGGTGCTGGAGTTGGTCCGTTTAGTCTAAATCCTGACATTGATGACGTTGGGTTTATCAATGCATTGATTGATACGGTAAGCGACCGGTACAATATAGACCAAAGCCGCATTTTTACAACCGGATTCAGTATGGGTGGTTTTATGAGCAATAGACTAGCATGTGAGCTTAATGATCGAGTTGCCTCTATCGCATCAGTTGGCGGAACAGTTGGAGGAGCACTTACCTGTACCCCTGGCGAAGACATTCCTGTTTGTCATTTTCATGGTACATCAGATGGAACAGTTGGCTATGGCATAGCTGGTGGTGGTGTAGCAGATAATACATTTGGCAGTAACGTATCAGATTGGATTTCTTTTTGGAACTCAAATAATAGTTGTGGAGCGGCTGTATTGGAAGGTCAATTTCCGAACACTGCCAATGATGGTTTCTTGGTTGACTATTTAGAGTATGGTGGTTGTACTAACAGCTCACGAGTAGTGCATTACAAGGTTCATGGTGCTGAACATGTTTGGTTGCCTAACAGCCAAGCGGGTAGTGATGTTTTTTACACACTAGAGATTTGGAAATTCTTCCTCGGTCTTTCGCCTACCAACTTAGTTGCTAGCGAATTAGGAATTGGCGAGAATGAAATTGCCTCTATCGGAGTTTACCCAAATCCTACTTCTGATGTTTTAAGAATTGAAAACACAGAAGCCAAAATTCTAAACGTATCCGTCTTTAACACAGCCGGACAATTGGTAAACGAATTTTCTGGAAATAGTAATACGATTGATGTAAGCGCATTGCAAACAGGCGTTTATCAGATTATGGTTGCTACTGAAAAAGGGCTGTATTCCAATTCCTTTATTAAAAACTGATTTGGTTCAGATTCGGATAGCTGCGGAAAGTGATATTCCGGCCATTCTGGAAATAACCAATTACGAGATACTGAACTCAACCGTGCTTTACGAGTACGAGCCAAGAAGTCTCGAAACTCAGCTTGTTTGGTTTCGGCAAAAAACCGAAAGCAACTGCCCTATTATTGTGGCCGATTTAAATGGAAAGGCCATAGGATTTGGAACATATGGTCCATTCCGTGCACGACCTGCTTACAGCAAGAGCATTGAGCATTCGGTTTATGTGCATAAAGACCACCGCGGCAAAGCTGTTGGTAATTCGCTAATGGTAGAACTTATTAAACTGGCGAAAGTGGGCGAATTTCACACTATGATTGCCGGCATCGATTCTTCGAACATGAATAGCGTGGAGTTTCATAGGAAATTCGGGTTTGAAGTTGTAGGCACTTTCAAGGAAGTCGGGTTTAAGTTTGATAAGTGGCTGAACGTGGTGTTCATGCAACTACTTCTCAAATAGCTCTCGGAACTTTTATTCCCCTTTTATGTTCGCTATCGTATGCAATGGATAACGGATAATATTTGGCTCATTCTGTTCTTCGCTTGGGGAATGCCATTGGGTGTTTTTAGAAGCAGGTTCAGAAAAATGGTGTACGAAACCGATGATTGGACGATCAACATCAAACCTTATTTCGTAAAAGAAACAAAGGCTCTTTTTGGAGTGGTTGAAGTAAATGACCCTGAATTCTCAGCAGTGAGGTTGCGTTACGGTATTTACTTGGTAATCTATATTGCACTTTTTGTGGTGTACAGAATGCAGTAGCGTTTCATGAATTCTTGAAAAGAATAGAACTATCGCCAAAGCTTAAAAAGCGAAAATTATTTTCTAGGGCGTAATTGTAAACTCGCTTCCAATCTGGACCAATAAGTGCCGCAACCAATAGCAGTAGTGTGCTTTGCGGCTGGTGGAAATTGGTAATCAGCGCATTTGCCATCCGTATTTGGTAGCCAGGCGCAATAAGTACTTGCGTGTAACCATTAAGGTAGCTCTTCCCGTTTTTGAGCATCCACTCTAGCACAGCATCTAAAGCTGCAGACACCTCCACCGTTTTATCGGCCAACTCGTACGGCTCCCATTGTCCGACAAAAAACTCCTTCATTTCATATTGTGCCAGCAGCTTTACTCCAAACCAATAAATGCTTTCGATGGTGCGCAATGAGGTGGTTCCAACGGCAATAATGCGGTTATTGTCTGCCGCAGCACACATCTTCTCTATGGCGTTTACTGAGACCAGAATGCGCTCTTTGTGCATTTCGTGGTCTTGCATGGTGTCCGATTTTACTGGTTTGAACGTACCTGCACCAACGTGCAGTGTTACAAATACCGACTGCACTTGTCGCTCTTTCAAATCATCAAACACGCGTTTGGTAAAATGCAGTCCAGCGGTTGGTGCCGCCACAGAGCCATCTGCCTGCGCATACACCGTTTGGTAGCGTTCTTCGTCTTCCTGCTCTGTATCGCGGTTTAGATATGGCGGTAATGGCAGAATACCTGCATCATCCAACACTTCCGCAAACGTGAAGTCCGCATCCCAAGAAAATCGAACAATATATGCGTCTGGCTCTCTTTCTTGAAGTTCAACGTGCAGCTGGTATGTCGCTGTTTCAGTAGTAATGTTGCGGGTAAGCAACTCTCCCATTTTCCAGCGCTTGCCATTGCCTACCATCGCCCTCCAAACGGTGCTTTTTTTTCGGATAAATGCTTCTGAAACTTCCGCAGGCTCAACTGGTTCTAAGCACATAACTTCTATGAGTGCGCCCGTTTGCCGCTGAAAATGAATACGAGCATGGATAACGCGTGTATCGTTAAACACCAAACAATCGTTTGGGTGAAGCAATGCGGACAAATCCTTGAATACTTTCTGACTGATATCGCCATCCTTGTACACTAGCAGCTTGCTTGTGTCTCGCTCGGTTAATGGATACTTCGCTATGCGTGCATCAGGCAACTGGTACGTATAATCAGTAATTGCGAGCGCTGACGGATGTGCATGTGATGGCTTATTGTTCATTCAACTGGTGTTATACGCTTATTTCAGCGCACAAAAGAAAAGAACGTTTCTATACGAACAACATGAGCTTTGAGCTATTGCGGGCATAGAGGCAAAGAGATTGCTGCCTAGCACTTAACTTTCGCAGGTAAAATGAAAACAATTCTCTGCATAAGCGGCTCGGCAAGTTCCAATAGCGCTAACAAACAATTGCTGCGTGCTATAGCCGATGCATTTAGCGAAAAATATGAATTTGAGATGCACCAAGGATTACAGCATCTTCCGCTGTTTTCACCTCAATTACAAAAAACAGGAATACCCGAAACCATAAAGAGTTTACGCGAAAAAGTGGATGCTGCTGATGCTGTTATCATTTCAACTCCTGAGTATCTCCACAACATTCCAGCAGTTCTAAAAAATGCTCTGGAATGGATGACTGAATCTGGAGAACTACACGAAAAGCCGGTGCTCCCCATCACCTTCGCTCCTGCTCCACCGCGCGGAGAATTTGCCATGATTTCTTTGCTTCAATCCTTGATAGCCAGTAAGGCTAAAGTGATAGCCGAATTGCCACTTTACCAAAGTGAACTTAGAAATGAGGAAGGCGAAATCGTTCTAGACGAACAGCACATTTTTTTGTTTCGTGAAGCTTTGGCTTTGCTTTAAGCTCAGTTTATCATCCCAATAAAATCCTGTTCAGGGATAATCGGAATACCGAGCTTTCCGCATTGTGAAGTTTTTGATAAAGCCCACCTAGCGCACATCATCAAGTCAGTACATCCCAATTTAATCTTTTACACAACGTATAGGCAAAGCCAAGGCTTTCGGTCTTCCTTCTATAACGTCCGATGGATAATTTGGGTTTAGAATCAATCCCACTGCAAATGTATTGTTGTTTGTGCTTTCAGTAGTTGAATGAAACATGGTTAAATTACCAAGTGAGTTGAATGAGTTGTCGCGCTGGTCGAAATAACCTGATGACAAAGCCGTGAATTTGCTGGTATTTGTTCCTGAATTCGGGCTTTCCCAATGCGAAGTTCCTGATTCACACAATTTATCAAAGGCCGAACCATCTCCACCCAAAGAATTGACCAACGTTTGCCATTCAGCCTGAGAAGGCAAATGCCATCCGACAGGAGCTACGGTTTGAGCCGTATCCCAATCGTACAGATAACCGTAAATTGCAACATTGGATTCAATATTGTCGTATGCCCAACTTCCTGAACTTGTTTGATAAGCCAAGTTTTCAGCCATCCATGTCTGACTTCCAATTTTCACCCATTGATAAGTCTTCTGGTCTCTTGAATCAACAAAAGTTCCTGTTTCGTTCTCAGGTGTCAGATCATCTTCTTTTTCAGAACATCCTGGAAGGATGAAAAAAATCGAGCTGATTAGGATAGATAATTGCGCAGATCTTATTCTCATGATTCAAAATCTTGTAAGTGATAAGGTAACATCAACATGTGTCAAACTATTGTCAAAGATTAATCTGATAGCGCACCTTGAAACTGACGATGGTCAAGCCTTGTTATGATTTGCATCTACATTCCACTGGTTCGGTTCCACTAAACGTTTAACACCTACCTTCCCAAGTTGCAGAATTAAGAACCTTCAAAAGCAATACGACACAGTACACGGCTGGCGTCCTCTTTCTCAGCTGGAGCAAGTTTCCGCTTTACCTCAACCAATCATTCCAATAAAATCCTCTTCCGAGATAATTAGAACACCAAGGTCTTCGGCCTTTTTGAGTTTGGAAGGGCCCATTTTATCGCCCGCTAAAACGTAGTCTGTTTTCTTGGAAATGGAACCAACGTTCTTGCCGCCATGTTGTTCTACCGCTGCTTTAATCTCGTCTCTACTAAACTGAGAAAAGACGCCAGAAACAACAAATAGCTTACCTTCTAATATATTTGAATTCAACTCATTACCTTCTTCCACCTCAAGTTTAAGTCCATATCTACGTAAGCGTTCTACGATAGCACGATTACGTTCGTCAGCAAAGAACTTAAGCAAGCTTTCTGCTATGCGGTCGCCTATCTCATCTACAGCAATTAGCTCCTCTTGCGAGGCAGCCATTAGCGCATCCATATTCTTAAAATGCTTTGCGAGTTTCTTAGCCACCGTTTCACCTACAAATCGGATTCCAATTCCAAACAGAACTCTTGGAAAGGCAATTTGCTTTGAGGCTTCAATACCGTTAATGAGTTTCTGAGTACTTACATCAGCCATACGATCCAAGGCAATAACTTGCTCATAAGTCAATTCATACAAATCAGCTACATTCTCAATCAAGCCTGCTTCGTACAGTTGCTCAATGGTTTCCGCCCCAAGCCCATCAATATTCAAGGCTTTACGAGAAATGAAATGTTCCATTCGCCCTTTAATCTGAGGCGGGCAACCCAACTCATTCGGACAGAAATGTTTGGCTTCGTCTTCATTACGCACCAAATCGGTTTCGCATTCAGGACAGACATCAATGTACTCCACAAGAGCAGCAGTTGCATCTCGTTGTGCTAAATCAACCCCTACAATTTTGGGGATAATCTCCCCTCCTTTCTCCACTTGCACCATATCGCCCAAATGCAAGTCTAGCTTGGCAATTTGGTCTGCGTTATGCAGCGATGCGCGTTTAACAATTGTTCCTGCTAAAAGCACAGGTTCTAAGTTGGCAACAGGCGTAATGGCACCCGTTCTTCCCACTTGATACGTGACTTCGTTTAGGCGTGTAACCACTTGTTCTGAAGCAAACTTGTACGCAACAGCCCAGCGTGGCGATTTGGCCGTAAAGCCCAAAATCTCTTGGTCGTCTAGGTTATTTACCTTGATAACCACACCATCAATATCAAAACCCAATTCGTGCCTAGCTATATCCCAATGATGGAGATACGCGAAAACTTCATCGGCCGTTTTACAAACCTTAGTGTACTCAGAAACCTTGAAACCCCACTCCTTCAGTTTCATCAAATCGCCATAATGCGAACTGGTAATTCTACCATCCGACATGGCGGCATAGAGGAAACAGTCCAGTCCACGGCTCGCGACAACCGCGCTATCCTGCGATTTAAGCGTGCCTGAGGCCGTGTTTCGTGGATTGGCATACAATGGCTCTCCAATCTCCTCACGCTCTCTGTTCAGTCGCTCAAAATTGCTGTGCGGGAAGTAAACCTCGCCCCTAACCTCAAACGCTTCTGGATAATCTCCAGCGTTCAAATCTAAAGGCATACTTCTAATCGTTTTTATATTAGCTGTAATCTCATCTCCCTGCGCGCCATCACCACGCGTAACGGCTTGAGTCATTTTCCCATTCGCGTATCGGATTCCAATGGCTACTCCATCAAATTTGAGTTCGCAAACGTATTCTACGTTCCGTTCCAAGTCCTTATGAACACGGTCCATAAACTCCTGCATTTCCTCTTG
>DMRV01000066.1 GCA_003456455.1 Flavobacteriales bacterium | reverse complement strand
TCCTTATTTAAAAAAGCTAAACCCACGAGTGGCTGCTGGCATAGAATGCCTGACCATTATAAGAGAAGATGCCACACCTAACCAAACCGACAATATTCATATTAACCACGCCTTTAACTGTGTAATTAGGAACTTGGAAATTGAGAATAGCAATTTCGCTCATATCGCTATCAATTCTTCAGCACACATTCTTGTCGAAGGATGCTACATGCACCATGCACATGCATATGGCGGTGGCGGACAAGGTTATGGAGTTGTGACCCAAGTGGCTACCAGTTTCTGTCTCACGCAGAACAACATTTTCAATCATTTACGCCATTCTATGCTTATTCAAAGTGGCGCTAACGGAAACGTTTTCGGATACAATTACTCTTACGATCCATATTGGGAAAGCGGTTCGTTACCACAAAATTCTGCTGGTGATGCTGTTCTGCACGGAAACTACACGTATCTGAATCTTTTTGAAGGGAACACTATTCAAAACATTGTAGTAGATGCCTCTCACGGAAGCAATGGCCCGTTCAACACCTTCTTTAGAAATAGAGCGGAGTTGTACGGTTTCTTCTCTGATTTCAGCACGCCTACAGACTCCATGAATGTGGTTGGAAACGAGATCACCAACTCTGGGTTCCCGTTAGGATTGTACATGGTAAATGGCGTTGGCCATTATACTTACGGCAATAACGTAAGTGGCGCAACCAACCCTTCTGGCACCTCCAATGTGCCTACCAACTCGCTTTATCTTGATGAAAATAATCTGCCCGAATTTTTAGCCCAGCAATTGCTACCAATGGCTGGTTATCCGCTTGGCATTAACGATAAATTACTAGCGGCAGAGGAACGGTTTCTAACTCAAGACTTTGTGAGTTGTTCTAGCTTAGTCACTTCTTTACAGCCAGAATTAACAGAAGAAAAGTCGAAATTTTCACTCCACGGAAATAGTCTAATACTAGACGAATCGGTGCTACCGGCAACGGTTTCTGTTTACTCCATTAACGGGGCTTTGGTCCAGCAGCAAACAGTTACCGCTACATCCAAAAACCTATTATTTCCAAATAGCAGCGAAATGCTTCTTATTCGGGTTGAAAGCCAAAATGGGCTACATGCCGCTACGTTTAAGCACCTCTCCTTTGGTTCGAATTCAGTCTATTAATTCGCGCCTTTAGTTTGATTCTGTTGCGGCAGGACTACGAAGGTGTATTTGCAGAACAATTAACTGAGTAATTACATCAGTAGACAAAACTTCTGCAGCTTCTTGCGTTTCTTGCACTCGTGAAACAAGCAAAGACATGTGCGGTAATTGGTTCTGGAATTGCAGGATTGGCAGCCGCCATCCGCTTGCAGAAGCAAGGGTTTGATGTAACTGTTTTTGAAAAAAACACCTCCGCAGGTGGAAAAATGAGCGAACTGAATGCCAACGGCTTCCGCTTCGACAAAGGACCTACCGTCCTTACCAAACCTGAATATGTGGAGGAACTGTTTGAACTCTGCGGCAAACGTGCTTCAGATTATTGGACTTACAAAGCCGTTGACCCCATTTTCAACTATTTCTTTGAAGATGGAACTGTGGTTCGCTCATCCAAAAACGTTGAACAATTTGCCAAAAATGTAGAAGCCAACACCAGCACATCGGCTTCGTCTGTCCTAGATTTCCTAGAGAAATCAGCAACCAAACATTTCCTTACCGATGAGGTTTTCCTTCAACGCTCGCTTCATAAAATCAAGAATTACTTCAACTGGAGTACTCTTCGCGGAATTCTCAATTTTGGAAAAGTAGATGTGTTTCGTTCGATGGACACCGCCAACTCCAAGCAATTCGCTGATCAGAAAGTAGTAGATATATTCAATCGTTATGCGAGTTACAATGGCTCCAATCCATACCTCGCTCCTGCCACTCTTAACGTCATTTCTCATTATGAAATTACCCTTGGCACATACTTTTCCAAAGGTGGAATTCACAGAATTATCAGCGCCTTACAAGATCTTGGAGAAGAAATTGGCATAAAGTTCCGTTTCAATTCTGCGGTAAAGGAAATTGTGACAGACGGAAACCACGCCACAGGAATCAGGACGGAAAACAATCTGGAAAATTTCGATTTAATTGTGAGTAATGGGGATGTATACAACACGTACAAATATCTGTTGCCAAATTCAGCCGCACCCAAACGCTTCATCGAACAACCAAGGTCCAGTTCAGTTATCGTTTTTTACTGGGGAATGAACCGTACGTTTCCGCAGCTTGGTCTGCATAACATGTTCCTCACAAATGATTCAAAACAGGAATACGACCACCTTTTCGGAACGAAAACACTGTATGAAGACCCAACCGTTCATCTTACTGTAAGCAGCAAAATGAATACGAAAGATGCGCCTGAAGGTCAGGAAAATTGGTCTGCACTTATTTCTGTTCCGCATGACACAGGACAAGATTGGAACGAGTTGGTAGAACTTTCGCGCAAGCGAGTTATCCAGAAACTAAACGGCATTCTAAATACAGATATTGAACCTCATATTGTATTTGAAGAAGTGTTGGACCCGCCTAAAGTCAATGCTGAAACGAACGCAGCTTTCGGTGCGGTATTCAGCAACAGTTCCAACAGTATGTTTTCTGCCTTTCTACGCCATCCAAACTTCTCGTCTCAGTTGGAAAACTTGTTCTTTTGTGGAGGAACAGCCCATCCCGGGCCAGGAATTCCGCTTTGTCTGCTCTCTGCCAAAATTGCAAGCGAACTCATCGCAGAGAAATTTGTAGTTGAAAACTAATGGCAACGGATAGAAAATATCAAGTGGTAATCTGTGGTGGTGGCTTGGCAGGCCTCACGTTGGCGCTTCAGCTTCAAAACAAGTATCCAGAAGCATCCATCACTGTTCTTGAAAAAACCGTCCGGCCACTACCAGAAGCAGCACACAAAGTGGGCGAATCTACCGTAGAAATTGGTGGACACTACTTTGCGGAAGTGCTCGGTTTAAAGTCTTATCTCGATGAGAAGCAGTTTCCAAAGTTGGGATTGCGCTACTTCTATGGCGATTCAAATCAGCCTTTTGAAAACAGACCTGAATTGGGACCAAGTATGTTCTCTCCCGTTCCAACGTTTCAACTAGACCGTGGTATTTTTGAGAACGATTTGAGGTCAATGGTACTCGACCTAGGTGTTAATCTAGTAGAAGGCGCATCGCTGAAAGAAATCTCTATTTCAGAAGAGAACCAACTTAATCAAATTTCATATATCCTGAATGAAGAGGAGAAAACCATCAATGCAAATTGGGTGGTTGATGCCATGGGGCGTAGGCGTTATCTGCAAACAAAACTTGGTCTGAAAAAAGAAAGTCCACATTCGGCCAGTTCGGTTTGGTTTCGTTTGGAGGGAAAAATTAGCGTTGATGACTTAGTGCCAAAATCTAACAAGGAATGGCACCAACGAAACATTGAAGACCGCTTCTACTCTACCAATCACCTGATGGGAAAAGGCTATTGGGTGTGGCTGATTCCGCTTTCGTCTGGCAAAACCAGCGTAGGAATTGTAACTCAGAACGATTTGCACGATTTCTCAACTTATTCGCGCAGCTATCAAACCAGTTTTGAATGGCTGAAAGAAAACGAGCCGCGTTTGGCTGAATATCTTGGAAACAAAGAGCCGCTCGATTTCCGAAAAATCAAGAACTACAGTTATGGTTCGGAGCAGTTGTTCTCAGGAAATGGTTGGTCATGTGTAGGCGAAGCAGGAATTTTCTCCGATCCGTTTTACAGTCCAGGTTCGGATATGATTGCCATTACAAATACGTTTACAACCAACCTTATTGGTTTAGCGATTGAAGAAAAACTAGAAACCAAAAAAGTCAACCAGCTCAACGATTTCATCCTAGAAACGATGTTTCCCGATCAACTGAGTTATTACGTTGGCGGATACCACACATTTGGAAACACACAGGTTTCTTCCAGCAAATTCCTTTGGGATACGCTTTACTATTGGCGCGTTTATGCACACGCTTTTATGTGCGGTGTATTTGAAGATTTTGAAAAACTACAGGTATTTGAATCGTACGTAAAACAGTTTTCCCAACTCAACAAGTCGTTACAAATCGATCTCAAAATTTGGGCAGAATCAACAGAAAGTAAAAACACATTTGATTATGCAGATTTGGCAAGAAAGGAGGTCTTTATCGAAAGTGCCATTTCGCTACTTACACGCCCTTCCGAAGCTAATTTCGAGAAACATCTGCGCCAACAATTGGAGTTCTTTTCCATACTCAAAAGTCAGGTTGAGGATAGCCACGCTGAAGTAAACACGCAAAAGCAAGGACCGTTTGCTCAGTTCTACGGCAACCTTAGTTCATCTGCTAAGCGAAAAAACAATATCAATGGTGCTATCTCTCAAATTGCTGGAGGCGACTTCCTATATGGCGTTCGTAATATCTACATCAAACTCTTAGTAAAAGGGAAAGAGCGCGTACATCTTTCTTGGATGTTGCGTTTGCTCTATGCCGATTGATATTGCATTGAAGGGCTACATTTGCCTCAACTATGGCCGTTTCTCAGCAAGACATCATTATCCAAGTAACTGCGTACCTAAAAAAGCGTTTTCTGGCGCCTGATGTAAGTATTGCTGTAGCAGATCAGTTCGCTGATATTGGGATTGATTCTATGACCGTTGTAGAATTGGTGATGTACATAGAGGAAGAGTTTGGGATAGTTATTCCAGCTGAGCAATTGACTGGAGATAATCTAAAATCCTTGGATTCTTTGGTGAATTGTGCCGTTTCTAATCAGGCTTGATGAAACATCAACCACTTTCGGGTTCTGACTATTTCCACCTCCTCCTCGACCGCAAAATGCTGCGAAATGGTTTGGTCGGGAATATCTCGCGTATTCATTTAGAACTGAGTTCCGATTCAAACCTACATGAGATTGCTAAAGAGCTGGCTCAAAACCCAACATTTCAAACTGTTTCTCAACTAAAAGTGGTTCATCGCTGGCCGTTTCTTCCGTTTTGGGAAAAGGAAAAAGGAAAAAGGAAAAACGTTAAGGTGAGAACTGGACTATTAAAATCCGAGTTCAACTCAATAATTCTCAACAGAAAAGTCGATAACGAAAACGGTTTAGTCTTTATCGATTTATGTGAATTGGAAGATGGTAGCAAGCACACAGTCATTTCCATGCACCACGTGTTGTCCGACCATCAAGGAATGGTGAATTTCTTATCTGCGTTGGCTGATAATTCCAAAACGTTTCCGCTCTTCCCCGAGGTAGAGAAAACATCAGCCTTGCAAACACTCAGAAATGCCGCTTACATGACGGTTTACATGTTGAGCCGAAGTAGCGGCCAACTTGGAACATTGGCTAATAAGAATCTAAAACCAAAATCGGCTCCAACATTCAAAACCTTCGAATTCTCTGAAGAAGAAACGAAGCAAATTGAAAAGAACGCATGGCAAGCTGGTTCGCGTATAGGACAAAGCGCATTTTATATTTCTGCAACAGCTAAGGTTGTCAATCAAACGCTCTACAACAGAAATCAGAATCCCCCTTACTTATGGTTTTCCGTTCCGAACGACCAACGCAAAAAAGGAGCGACTGGACATCTCGTTTCCAATCAGCTTTCGTTTCTGTTTTTTCGATTGAACTCACAGGAATTAAGTACAACCGAAACTGCCATTACTTCCATCAATCAACAAGTAAAAGCGCAGATAAAAGACCGAATAACACAGCGATACACAGACCTTTTGAACTCGCTGCGTTTAATGCCAATGCCAGTTTATGAAGCAATGGTTGATCTTGCTTCCAACGGTAAAATGTCAAGTTTCGGTTTCTCTGATTTAGGAACGGATAAAATCAACCTGAGTGAATTTCTAGGAGCCAAGATTGAGAATACATTCCATTATCAGCCTGTTCCAAGTCCTCCTGGATTCAATGTGGTTGTTTCTAAAGCCAACGGGAAACTGAAATTCGTGTGGGCGTATTTTGATGAGGTTCTGACGGAAGATGAAATCATCAGAATGGAAAGCTCATTGCGTAATTTACTTCTCAGCGTATCCTAATTCATCAAACACATCCTTCCACTGATTATAGATTTCCGCCATTTTTTCTGGTGGATAATCGTATGTGTTCGTCTGATAATTCTCGTAGGTTTTTACCTCTTGTTCAATGAGCGGTTTGGCCGCATCAAAACCATTCAATTCAAGTTCTGTGTACACGCGTTCTAATTCGTTGAGCTCTCCTCCAATCAAATCCTCATACCGAATCTCCGACAAATTCCCCTTCGGAATGAGTTTTTTCGTTTGAAAAAACCGTTCAAACATATCGCGATAAGAACGCATGATGAAGTCTTTGACGACCTTACTAGAGCAAAACTCCATGGCAACGAGCGGAAGCGTAATTCCATACAGTCTTTCGGTGGAGAAATACACCCGATATGGATCTCGGTGGATATGAATGAAATTGGCATCTGGAAACACCTCTAGAATTTCTTTCACCCGTCCTAAGTTTTCGGGTGCTTTAATAACAAGCTGCTTTCCGCCATTCTTGAGCGTCAACTTCTGCATGAAATACTTAAAAGCTCCCTTCCATTCCTCCTTAGCACAGGCATTCTCAAACAAAACAGTTTTCCTAAACACCGAATACATTTGAGACGGAATCATATATCCGGCAAGCATGGTAGAAACCGTCATGTTACCAAGTGAATACTCGGGTTCTGTAGGTAAATCGAGTCCTAATTTCAGATTATCCATCGGACGTTTATCCGGTAACGAACGACCCAGCATCCAGTTCAAATGCCGTTTTGCTGAAAGATAAATCCACGGCATAAAACTTTCCTTTACCGTTAAGTGTGCAAACTGCGTATCGCGCCCAAGCAGGTAATGTAAATAGGTAGTTCCGCTGCGCTGATGACCAATAATGAAGATTGGGGCTTTCACATTGGTTTCGCGAATCTTGC
Source organism: Flavobacteriales bacterium (assembly GCA_003456455.1). GTDB lineage: Bacteria > Bacteroidota > Bacteroidia > UBA10329 > UBA10329 > UBA10329. Next base: position 4,470 of record DMRV01000066.1, on the reverse strand, counting down.
GATTGAACCTTAATCGTTCTAACCAAACCAACGGTGTGTAAAAAACAATGGGGAACGTAAGCAGGAAAATACGTGGGTAGAAGCGCCAATTAATGTTGCCGCGAAAACGCCAGAGAAACCGAAACCACGTTCGGATGTCAGCCCCAATGATGGTTGGAGCCGTAAAATCGAGATAACTCTTTGGTCCAATTTGTTCGTTCACCTCTTACCCTCTCGTACGTGTTTTCTAACTTGCGACAAATATGCGGAATTGACCCCGAAAACCTTCATATCGTCCGCGTTTCAGCATATTTCTGTGCTCCTTGCTTTCCTGTTACTTGGAACATCCGTTCATGCACAAACAACCAAGATTTTCGGTTCGGTAACAGATACTGAAACAAATCAGTCCGTTCCGTTTGCCAACGTTGTTTTTCAGAGAAGCAGTGTGGGCGTGATTTCAGATTCAGTAGGGAACTTTGTACTTGAAACCAAGCGAAATTTCGATTCTTTAGAGGTGTCCCTTATCGGTTATCGGACTCAAACCTTGGTTGTAAACCGTGGCGTAACCGAGGAAATTGAGATTCTGCTTTCACCAAGTTCGTTTGAACTAGATATGGTAGAAGTGCGCCCTGGCGAAAACCCTGCTTTTAAGATTCTGCGAAAGGTAATTGCCAACAAACCCATCAACTCACCCGAACGGTTGGACTCGTACGAATACGAAGTATATCATCGTGTTCAGTTCGATCTAAACAACTTTACTGAGAAGATTAAAAAGAACCTGTTTCTACGGCCATTCGATTATATGTGGGAGAACACGGATACCACGGAGGATGGCGTGAATTACCTGCCCATGTTGCTGACCGAAAGCAGCGAAGAACATTACTACCGCAAGAAGCCCAAGTCGAAGAAAACCATTATCAATGGTCAGCGCACATTCAAATTCTTTCAGGCTCCTAAGATTATGGAGTTTGTGCAGGACATGTACATCGACCCGAACATCTACGACAATTACGTGGTCATTCTGGATCGTAGTTTCCCGAGTCCGATAAACGATTACTACAAACGGAACTACAACTTCCTACTCGATTCTGGCATCCACACAATTGATGGGTTTTCGTGCCATCACATCTTTTTCAAGCCAAAAGGAAAAAGCGATGTGGCATTTACAGGCGATATATACATTGACACTTCGAGCTACGCAGTTGTGCAAACTGACCTTGAATTCAGTGTAGAAGCCAACATCAACTTTGTGCGTAATTACTGGATTCAGCAGAACTATTCGCATGTAGACAGCACGCAATGGTTCCTTACCAAAAGCCGCGTGATTGGTGATTTTACTGTGATTGAAAATGCTAAAGACATGACTGGTTTCTTTGGTAAAAAGACCACCGAAATCCGTAACATCAAAATAAACGAACCACAGAACAGTAGCTTCTACTCTACCATAGATCCGGTGATTGTTTTAGACAGCGCAAATGTGCGAAATGAGGAATTCTGGAAACTGGCCAGACGAGATACGTTCAGTATCGAACAAGAGAATTTGGTGAAGATGATTGACCGCATGAACCACGACCCAAAGTGGAAGTTGCTGATTGGCGGACTGAAATTTTTGTCTGATGGTTGGTTTCCTGTGCGTCAAATCGATATTGGGAATGTGTTCACCTTCTACAATTGGAATCAGTACGAAGGTTCACGACTCAAATTCGGTATGCGCACAAACGATAAGTTTAGCGACCAAGTGAAATTGAGCGGCTATTTGGCCTACGGAATTGGAGACAATCGGTTTAAAGGCGGAGGCGATGCAGCGTTCATCTTCCCTGGTGAATTTCGAAGAAGATGGGTTCTAGGAGCATCTTATCGAAACGACCTTTTTCAGCAAGGCAGAAGCAGAAACCTCGTTCCGTTAGATCACATTATCACTTCATTCGGGCCCATAAGCGGAGAGCAAAAAAGAACAATGCTCGAAAACTACTCGGCTTACATTGAGCGGCAATGGTTTACGGGGCTTTCAACGCGTATGTCAGTTTTCAGAGATCGTTATTCTCCATTGAAACAGGACTTTAGAATGAAGTCTGATTTTGATACCGCTTCAGTTGAGAACTTCACTGCAAGCGGCTTGAAATTCAATCTGAGATTTGGGTTTGGAGAAGATGAACTTCCTGCGACTTTTGACCAAGTGGACCGTGGTTTCTTCTTCCGTAAATACCCCATGCTTTCATTGGAAGTTGCTGTTGGAATCAAAGACTTCCTGAATTCTGAATTCAACTTTCAACACTACAAACTGAAACTAGAATATCAATTACGTGCCAACAAGGTTGGTTATTTGAACATTCTTGCCGAAGGCGGAATCATTAACGGGTATTTGCCATACCAGCTTTTGCACGTGCCAGATGGTAACCCCTTGTTGTTTAACGATGACCATGGCTTCAATCTCATGAACTATATGGAATTTGTAAGCGACAAGTACGTGTCGCTTCAACTTGAACATCATTTCAATGGATTTTTGTTCAACCTCATTCCTGGAGTAAGAAAGCTGAAACTGCGGTCGCTTCTTATTGGAAAGCTGTACTACGGCACGCTCACATCACACAATCAAAACGGCCAGTACGTTTTAGCCGATGGAATGCAACAGACACGATACCCATACGCAGAAGTTGGTTTTGGAATTGAAAATATTCTCAAAATATCACGTATCGATTTTACGTGGCGCGTAACGCAATTAGGCAATTCAAATACGCTTGGTTTTATCGTGAAGCCTAGTTTTTATTTTCGTTTTTAACAAAAAGCATTCGCCTATTCTAGAAGCATGAAAACTGGTTGGAAAGAAGGAAAGTATGGTTGGTTAATCTCAGGTATACTCTGGGGCTTGTTTATGTTTATCATAATGGCCTTTATCGACCCTTGGCTAAACGATGAAGTCATTGAACCAAAAGGAATTCTGAGAAGCGCAGTTGTTTGGACTATTGGAGGAATAGCTTTTGCATTATGGATGAAATGGTCCAATGACAGAGCCGTAAAACGGTTGAACAAAGATTCCGAGAAAAAGGACTAAATCTCAATTCCGCACAAACTTCTCAAAATCATCATTGTAAAAAATCATCACTTCTTCGCCTTTGGTGATGTCTCGCGTAGCAGAAAACGTTTGCGTTAGTTTCTCTTTATCCTGATTCAGCAACTTAGCCCTAAAGTTCACACGTATCTTCACATAATGAAAACCCCACAACTCGCCCTTGCTTTGATTTTATTGGCGTTCAACGCCTTTTCACAAATCGTTCCTTTCCCAACCGATAATGCCATTTGGGTGAATACAGAATACACCTACACATTCAACCCTCCCAATCCTATTCCTGCTTCGACATTGAATGATGTTGATACATACTGCATGAACGGCCAAGACACCACCATCCAATCGAACACATACACGCAAGTGTTTTATTGTGGCGTTGCATATAAAGGTGCCCTTAGAGACGATAACGGCATCGTTTATTTCGTTCCTGCGGATTCTATAGACGAATATCTGCTCTACGATTTTACCGCGCAGCAGAACCAAACTTTACAGAATGTTTACGTTGGTAATCATAACGATGAATCGTTCGTGCTTCAGGATTTCACTGTTCAGCAAATTGGTGCAGAGATTATTGGTGGAGTGACGAGACGTGTGGTTTGGGCCGACAGCTATCGTTGGATTGAAGGCATTGGCTGCGAAACGGGTCTGTTCATGGAACCATGGGCAAATGTTTCGATGTACGCAGTTTACTTGGAATGCATGAGTGTTAATGGAAACACACTATATCCTACGGAAGGAACCGGAGATTGCTCCTTAACGGTTGATGTGGCTTCGGCAGCATGAACACAGTTTGCACTTTATCCTAATCCGAGTAAGGGGACTACCACACTACAGTTTGGTTCTGTTCAATCTCAGGCAAATATTATTGTATTGAATAGCCTTGGACAACAAGTTGAATCGTTCAAGGCTACAAACACAGACAAGGTTGAAATAGAGCTACCCGAAAGCAGGGGAATCTATTTTCTGAATTTTGCTACTGAAGATGGTACGGTCTCTAATTTGAGAATTGTGAAGAATTAGTCCTTCACAAACTCCTCGAAATCATCGTTGTAATAGATCATCACTTCTTCGCCTTTGGCGATGTCTCGTGTAGCAGAAAACGTTTGCGTTAGTTTTTCTTTATCCTGATGTAAAACCTTAGCGCTAAAGTTTTTATCGTGATTAAAGAAGCTGCCTACATCACTCAAACACAGCGCGTAATATTCATCGCTCCAAGGGAATTCCAGTGTAGCAATGAGTTCCGGCATTTGCTCGTTATGATGCAATAGCGTTACATGACTTACGGCAATTATCTCTCCCGCTTTTATGTCTCGTTTGGCAAAAACACCCTTTCCGTGAATGGGGCTTTCTTTAATTTCTACACAATCGTTCATTTGCCTTTGGTAATTTGGCGCAAGGTTAATGAAATCGTTCATCAATAAAGG
>DMRV01000229.1 GCA_003456455.1 Flavobacteriales bacterium | reverse complement strand
GCAATTAGCATCACCAAGAAAACTCCAGATGTGTCATAGGTATGCAATGGGTCTTCCTCGTAGGAGATGCTCCCATCTCCAAAATGCCATTCGTAGGTTATAGCAGCTGTGCTTTCGTTAACAAACTGAGCATCAGGATTTACAAACTCTTCAGGTTTTGATCGGCTCAGGAAACTTGCGTTAGGAGGTGTAATAAGCGGAACATCAATACTGCCATCAATTTCACACTCGTTTGTGTCCGTTAGTATAAGGGAGTAATTTCCATGAGATAGATTGCTGATGGTACTCCAAGCGTAATCAACTTCATCAAATTGAAAATTTGCTGAGTCTCCACCAAGGCTGCTCCATACATAATAATATGGTTTGGTACCTCCTTGTACTTGTGCCAATACTGCCCCATTTGTATAAAGACAAGTATCCGCTCCAGAAGTAAGCTCTAAGATTAGCGGGAGCGGTTCAAGAACAGAAAGTGTTGTATCTGAAACACAGTTTTGAGCATCGGTTACAGTTAGAGTGTAAGCCCCAGGTGGAAGAAACTGAATTGAATCAGAGGTTTGCGATAACGGGTCATTCCAAGCTAATTCATAAGGTGTCACTCCACCTGAAGGATAGGCAAATGCGGTACCATTATTATCGCCACTACATAGAATATCTGTGTGGTCAGCATTCGGTATTAACAGAGTTGGGTGATCTATTGCGAAGTCCAAAGAAGTAGTACAGCCAACTCCGTCTGTAACGGTTGCAGTGTAGTTTCCCGCAATAAGCCCAGATAATGTGTCGATACCAACAACTCCATTTTCTGTCTGTAACTGAGCACCGGATATATCTAATAATCCTAAGGATACAGGAAATGTGCTGCCAATTGGGTCGATTTGTACATATCCATCACTAAATCCAAAACAAGAAGCATCAGTTGGGGCAAGTGTTATATCAACATTTCCCAAAGTCACTAAAATAGAATCAACTACAGTAATTGCTGAGCAAGCTGATTGGTATGTGCAATAGTACCAAGTTGGTGCTAACGGTGTAACTGTTATTGAATTCAAATCACCGAGGAAGTTGCCAGCACCATCCGTCCATATTATGGTTTCGGTTCCAACCGGAGTTGGATTAAAAGGAATGGTTTGGTCGATTGTATAGCTTCCAAAACCATCAGGTGTAAATCTTACTGCATCATTGGTTGCAGTCCACTGCGTTGGAAAATTCCTACCCGGTACAATTACCGATTGGGTTCCAGCTGCGTTTTCCAATCCGTGGATCGCGGCTCCACCATTCCAGGTTGTGCACAGTGGTTTTTCAGTAATGTATGTGTCAATGATATTTGTGTTTTCGTAAAGCTTTACTTGCATGGTAAACTCAAGAGTGGTACAGCTAAACATAGCAATGCCTACATAATCAACAATGAAGGTTCCGTCTCCACAATCAGCAGCATTTGTTCCTTGAGAACCAGCACCTGGATTGGTATCCTGCCAAGGGAACATAATTGAATTGTCGGGTACACCGGGTGTAGGACTTGCGTTGCCAATGTTCCATGGTGAGCCCGTTCCTGCTGTTCCAACGTCAAATGTTACGTAGCCATTTGAGGATGCTACGCATTGAGTATAGGTATTGCCGAAAAACTCAAACGGAAAACCAATGTCCAAAACTTGAGAATGAGTATCATCACTAGGTACATTTACCGAGGTAAATGTTGGGGTTCCGCTTACTCCAGATGTAATGGCGGTAAGTGTTATTGGCGTTCCGTTACAAACGGATGTGTCGGGTGGTCCAACGTCAACCGTTTGCGCGCTTGCAGCGTTTGGTGCAGATTGCAACAGAACAACCACGAAGATTGCCATGGCAGCAGCAATTAAACTTTTTAAATAGTAGCGGTAGTTCATTCTATAATACTCAGGTAATTATCAAAGATATAAAGTTGTGCTTAGCGTAATAAGGTAATTGTACCGGTGAATGTCTTTTTGAGCAGAATTTCTTCTTTCAGAACAACCGTCCAGACATAAATGCCTGCAACTAATTTGTTTCCGTTGTTCTGCAGCTTGCCATTCCAAGGTTCAGAAGCGTTACTCGTTCTGTAAACTTCCTGTCCTTTATTGTCCTGTATTATCATTTCAAAAGGAACATCCATATCGGCTAGTGCTCCTGGTATGAAAACTTCATTATTTCCATCGCCATCTGGCCTAAATCCAGTTGGAGCTAATAGTTGGAACGCTTTTCTGTTTTCTGTTTCCCATTGGTCTGAATTTGAACAGCCGAAACTGTTTTTTACAGTGAGTGTTGCTTCCTGTTTTCCAGCATCGCGAAAAAGGTGTTTTACAACAGGAGTTTGCGCTTTAGAGCCATCAGTAAAAGACCAGAAAGCAGTTTCATTCAGTTTTAGAACAGTTTCAAAACGGTAGAATGGAATTGCTCCGAAGCCATTTTTCACAAGCGAAGCATCAATGTCAGCGACCGGGACTGGATTAACGGTTACACTAATCATTCGGTCTGAAGATTTAGAGCCTTTTTCAGTTCTTAGTTTTACTTCAAAGTTTCCTTCTGCAACAAAGAAATGTGAGGGATTCAGTTCTTGACTCGATGTTCCGTCTCCAAAGTCCCAAATCATTTTGGCTTTCAAATCGGATGATTCGTTAATGAAACTCACCTCTTCGCCAACACATACTTTTATGGAGCTAGGAATGAAACGTGCTAAGAGCGGCTTCGCATCAATTTTCTCCGGAGTTGAATTATTTGCAGGTGGCACCGCTTTCTTCTCAGCATTAGGAACATCGGAGTTGTTAGATGTTTTCGCTTCTTCAGGGTATTTGGTCTGAGGTTCTATTCTTGATGCCACTTCGTCTTCAATAACAATTTTAGAATCCGCGATTTGTACTTTTTCTGTACTAGAAAAAATAGTTGATTCGTTGGCTACAACTGCTTCAGGCAATTTCGAGGAATTCTCCTCTACAGTTGTTGATTGTTGTTCGGCTGTCTCCAGCTGTTCGGTAGCGGCCAATTCAGAAGTGGCTACGTCCTTATCAGCATTCAAATACCAGATTGTTGCAACAGAAACGGCCAGCGCAGCCACAAGTGCAGTGGCTTTCCAACCAAACTGACTGCTGCTTATTGCAGAACCACCACCTTGAGGGAGCTGTTTTTCAAACTCTGTCCAAGCATTGGCATCGTAAGGCATCTCGAAATTCTCGAGACTCTCTTTTATTTTATCATCAAATGAGTTACTCATAATATTGTTTAAAGTCGGTCAGCAAATTGTTTCTTCAATAACTTCCGCATGTTCATTCTCGCCTTGGCGAGGTTTGATTTAGAAGTTCCAACGCTTACTCCCAATTCATCCGCAATTTCTTGATGCGAATAATTCTCCATTACATACAGGTTAAAAACCATCTGATATGCCGGAGAAAGAAGTTGCATCGCTTCTATGACGTGTTTTGGTTGAATGGTTTCCTCTTCTGGGTCTAAAAATTCATGTTCGTCTTTGTCATCTGCAACATTTAGCACCTTGTAATCATCTTCTGGCACAAAATCTTGGTGCTTTTTCCGTCTGAAAGAGTCAATTGCATTATTGGTAAAAATGCGCCTCACCCATCCTTCAAAAGAACCATCGTTCTTGTATTTCTCGAGGTTCCCGAAAAGCTTGATAAATCCCTCTTGCACTAACTCCTTTCCCTGATCAAGGTCTTTCGTGTACCTCATACATACACTCAACATTTTTCCATAGAACAGTTCATAGATTCTTTGCTGGCATTTCCGGTCGTTTTTCAGACAACCGGCTATAAGATCCTGATACTCTTGGTTGGTTGGTTGCACGCTTACAGATAACGAGGGTGAATTTGCGAGGTTGCCTACTAAGACAACAATATAATCGCAAGATAAGAAGAGGGTTAAAAAGAACTGTGTGTTGTAGAATGAAAAATCCCCGTTCCGACATTGTCAGAACGGGGATTTAATATCAACAGATAGCGCTACTTACGCATCGTTCTTTTCTGGTTTTGGAAGTAAAACTTTTCTTGAAAGTTTCAACTTGCCGGTCTTCTCATCAACAGCAATCAATTTCACGTCAATGATATCTCCCTCTTTAAGTACTTCTTCAACTTTTTCAAGTCTTCTGTGCTCAATTTCAGAGATATGAAGTAGACCATCTTTTCCTGGCATAACCTCAACAAAGGCTCCGAAAGGCATGATGTTCTTCACTTTTCCTTTGTAAACCTCGCCTACTTCAGGAACTGCAGTAATTCCTTTGATACGACCAACAGCTCCGTCAATTGACTGCTTGTTGTTTGCCATAATCTGGATGTGTCCTTTGCCTTCAATCTCCTCAATGTTGATTGTAGCTCCAGTTACTTCTTGCATCTCTTGGATGATTTTTCCTCCAGGTCCGATTACTGCTCCAATCATATCCTTTGGGATAATCATTGAAACGATACGCGGTGCGTGATCTTTTACATCTTCCTTTGCAGATTCGATAGTCTTGTTCATCTCATCAAGAATGTGATGACGACCTTCTTTTGCTTGATTCAACGCTTCAGCAAGAACTTCGTAAGGAAGTCCATCTACTTTCATGTCCATTTGAACAGCTGTGATACCATCTTTAGTACCAGCTACTTTGAAGTCCATATCTCCCAAGAAATCCTCGTCTCCAAGAATGTCAGAAAGGATAGCATATTTTCCATCATCGTAGATAAGTCCCATAGCAATACCAGAAACTCCACCTTTGATTTTGATACCAGCATCCATAAGTGCCATTGACCCAGCGCAAACAGTTGCCATAGAAGAAGAACCGTTAGATTCTAGAATCTCAGATACAACTCTTACAGTGTAGTTGTTTTCAGCTGGAAGCGCTTTTTTTAAAGCTCTCTCTGCCAAATTTCCGTGTCCAATCTCTCTTCGGCTTGTTCCTCTTAGGAAACGAGCTTCTCCAGTTGAATAAGGAGGGAAGTTGTAGTGCAGGTAGAAGTTAGAAAACCCTTCTTCAGTTACAGAATCAACACGTTGCTCATCCAATTTTCCACCAAGGGTAACTGTAGTCAAAGACTGAGTTTCACCTCTTGTGAAAATAGAAGAACCGTGTGCAGATGGAATGTAATCAGTCTCCGTCCAGATGCCTCTTACCTCGTCAGTCTTACGACCATCTAATCTTACTCTTTCTGTTAGGATACAGTCTCTAACAGCTTTCTTTTGTGCATACTTGAAGTAACCACCCAACATTGGAAGAAGATCTCCTTTTTCATCGTCAGAAAGTGTTGCTACAAATGCATCTTTAATCTCGTTCAATTTATCAGAACGCTCTTGTTTTGCAGAACCAGATTTAGCCATTTCATATACCAATGGGTAGCAGAAATCGTAAACCTTTTGTTTGAAAGCTTCATCATGAGTTTCGTGATTGTACTCACGCTTAACTTTAGACTTTTCAACCTTAGAAGCCAATTCAATCTGACCAGCAACTTGCTTCTTGATAGCCTCGTGTCCAACACGAATAGCTTCCAACATTTGGTCTTCTGAACACTCTTCCATCTCACCTTCTACCATGGTAATGTCTGTTGCTGTACCAGCAATCATCATGTCCATATCGGCACCTGCCAAAGCAGCTTTAGAAGGGTTGACTACAAATTTGCCATCAATCAATGCAACACGTGCTTCAGAAATCGGTCCTCCAAAAGGAATATCCGAGATTGAAATAGCGGCACTTGCAGCCAATCCAGCCAATGCATCTGGCATAATGTTTTCGTCATGCGAAATAAGGTTAATGATAACCTGTACTTCAGAATGGTAATCTGATGGGAACATTGGACGCAAAGCACGGTCTACCAATCGGCAAACCAAGATTTCTGCTGTAGATGGTCTTGCTTCTCTCTTAAAGAATCCGCCTGGGAATTTCCCTGCTGCGGCATATTTTTCTTGATAATCAACTGATAATGGAAGGAAATCTACACCCTCTCTTGCGCCCTGTGATGATACCACAGTTGCCATTAACATGCAGTCTCCTGCTCTTACTATTACAGAGCCATCAGCCTGCTTGGCCAAACGACCAGTTTCAATGGTAACGGGTACGCCATTACCTACATCAATTGTTGTTTTAATTGCTTCTGGAGCTTTCATCTTTCCTCTTTATTTACGTCTGTTTGTTTTTCTTTTTTTATCTGTTTTCTGTCAGCTGAATTTGGCTCGAAACCAAACCCCTAGATACGCGAAAAGGCAATCTTACAATTGCCTTTTTCACTTATAACTTTCAAATGCTATTATCTTCTGAGATTCAACTCCTTAACAAGCGCACGATATTTTTCAATATCTTTTCCTTTAAGGTAGTCAAGCAAGCTTCTTCTCTTACCAACAAGGTTAAGTAGAGCGCGTTGCGTACCGAAATCTTTTCGGTTATTTTTAAGATGACCAGTTAGGTGATTAATGCGGTGCGAGAACAACGCGATTTGACCTTCTGTGCTACCTGTATTCGTATCAGCACCACCGTGCTTTTTGAATATCTCTTTTTTTACGTCTGATGTTAAATACATCTATCTTCTTTATTTATCGTCAAAAATTTCGAGGGGCAAAGATAGAAAATGGTTTTGGTTTTACAATCCACTCCAAAATAAGTTTTTAAAGGTCTTTTTTTGTTCGGTTTTTCTACCTGTCAAACCGCAATTCAACAGACAATGGAAGCAACCTTTTGCCGTTACATTTGTCAGACAAGCACTAGCTACAACTTCAATGAGAGTTTCCCTTTTCGTCTTTTTCGTTCTTCTTACCACGCAATCTTTTGCGCAGCTATTTTTTAATAGGTACGATTCGGTACAGGTAATAGAAGAGAATGGTACGCTTGATTTTCCATGGGCAGGAGGACTTAATCATCCGCAGTTTTCAAATATTGATTTTAATTCTGATGGCACTAATGACCTTTTGGTGTTTGATAAGAGCGGTGATAAACTGGTCTGTTTGACTATGAATGCTCAGAATCAATTAGAAATTGCGCCTGAGTACAGGGAGATGTTCACTAATCAGCACGGTACGGTAAACCGTTCGCTTCATGGTTGGGTCTTGCTCCGCGATTTTAATGCTGACGGAAAAAGTGACATTTTTACTTATTCCAATGGAGGACTTGCCATTTACAGAAATGATGGAAATGTCGACACGCTTATTTTTACGTTAATGACGTCAAAGCTTCTGTCGGATTACGGAAGTGGCTTGATAAATATATATGTAAGTCCGAGCGATTTACCAGCCATAATGGATGTTGATGGCGACAGTGACTTAGACATTGTGACCTTCAGTCTTTTTGGAACATCGGCAGAGTATCATCAAAACCAATCAATGGAGCTGTATGGTACTCCAGATAGTATGGTAATGGAATTGGCAACCCCGTGTTGGGGTAATTTTGAGGAAGACCCTTCCACAATAGCTGTTAATCTCGGTGTGACATGCAAAGGCGGTAACACGGCTCTTTCAAATAGCCAGTCGGCAGCCAATTCCGGTATTCACTCGGGCTTTACAATGCTTGGGTTAGATATAGAGGGTGATGGAGATAAGGACTTAGTGGTAAGTATTTTGAGTTTTAATAGCATGAATCTTCTTGTGAATAATGGAGATGCTACCACAGCTAACATTGGTTCTCAGGACATCACTTTTCCCGCCAATTTCGATAATACAGATGCAATTGATATTTACACTTTTCCGGCTGCTTTTTTGGCAGATGTTAACAATGATGGACAGGACGATATCATCGCTTCACCTTATCAAGAGAACAACGGTCACAACTACCAAAGTAGTCATCTTTACACGAACACAAGTTCTACTGCCGACTTTAACCTTGAATTCAGCAAAAACAACTTCCTTCAGGATGAAATGATTGAGCTTGGAACCAGTGCTTATCCTGTGTTTTTTGATTACGACCAAGATGGATTGAAAGACCTTTTGGTAGGAGGGAGGGGCTATTTTGTGAGCAGCGGTGTCTACTCATCTCAGCTTGCTTATTACCGAAATACAGGAACTGCCATAGAACCAGCGTTTACGCTTCAGACACGCGATGTGGCCAATATTTCGAGCTTAGGATTAGGTAATGTGGCGGCAACATTTGGAGATATTGATGGAGATGGAGATGATGATCTGATTGTTGGTGGAGTAGGTGGTCAAGTACATTATTTTGAGAACAGTGCTGGTGCAGGAAACCCGTGCAATTTTACGCTTACAACACCTGGTTTTCAAGGAATAGATGTTCAAGGTCAATATGCAACCCCTTGCTTATTTGATGTGGATGGCGATTTATTACTAGACTTAGTGATAGGAGAGAAAAGTGGTAAGCTGAGCTATTATCACAATGAGGGGACTGCA
>DMRV01000470.1:681-3427 GCA_003456455.1 Flavobacteriales bacterium | reverse complement strand
ACTAGTGATTTGTTGAACGCATTGCCCTGTACTAATGTCCCAAACCTTTACTTGTCCATCATCTCCTGCCGAAACAAGATGCTCGCCATTATCGGAGTATCTAACATCAGAAACGGAACCATAATGGCCTTCTAGTTTTTTAAGCGCGCCACTGCCATCAACATTCCAGACAAACAGTTCTCCACGCGTACCTCCACTAGCAAAACTGTTTCCATCTGGAGAGAAAATTACCTTACGAACTCCATGGTTATGGCCGTTGAACGTTCTAACATGCTCAAGTTTCAAACCTTGAGCATTGCCAAAACTGACAGCAGTAACAAGAACAAAGAGTAAGACGAATTGCTTCATTTTCCCGACCAATAGACCATAGTTAGTCAATTTTTTCTAACGCGGGCGCAAAGATGCTACGTAGTTGTCATCTCCGATACAATTTCTGTTGCACAAACTGTAACTACTGTTTACAAAAACAGACCAAGAAACAATAACTGAGTCTAGTGCCATTATACGCACATTTGCAATTCATGTCTAGAGGGATTGGTTTTATGCTCATAAGCACCGCTGCATTTTCGCTTATGCAGCTTTGCGTTAAATTTCTAACTCATCTTCCTACACACGAATTAATTCTATTTAGAAGTGCGATTTCACTAGTTCTTTCGTTGGGTTATTTGATACCAAAAGGCATAAACCCGTTAGGAAACAATAGAAAGTTTCTGCTACTAAGAGGCATATTTGGTGTAACTGCTTTGAGTTTGTTTTTCATCACGTTGCAAAAATTGCCTTTGGCGAGCGCTGTTACCGTGCAGTACCTCTCCCCTGTTTTCACTGCCATCATTGCCATTTTCCTTTTGGGCGAACGAATGAAGAAAATTCAGTGGCTCTTTTTTGGCTTGGCATTTTTAGGTGTTGCTCTTCTTAAAGGCTTTGATGAACGAATTCCTCTGTTGTATTTGGGGCTTGGACTTCTATCAGCATTTTTTGCTGGTGCCGCTTACAATTGTATTCGGATGGTAAAAGACACAGATCATCCGCTTGTGGTTGTTTTCTATTTTCCAATGGTAGCAACGCCCATAATGCTAGTGCTTTCTTACTTCGAATGGATTACTCCTGTTGGTTGGGATTGGGCTTGGATTCTACTTCTAGGAGTTTTCACCCAAATTGGCCAAGTATTTATGACCAAAGCTTTGCAAGCCGAAAAAGCAAACCTTGTGGCGAGTCTTAAATACCTCGGTTCGGTTTACGCACTTGGTTTCGGTTACTTCATTTTTGGCGAGACGTATGATTGGATAAGCATTGTGGGGATTTTACTTATTCTCTCTGGTGTTGTGCTGAATGTTCTGGTAAAAGAAAAGCCTCATTCACCAAAGGCGAATGAGACTTAACAAAGTCAGTTTTTAAACTCGATTACTGAATATTCATCTTTCTTGTAACGATAGAGTTTCCATCAGAAAGCGCGTAAACATAAACGCCTGAAGGAAGGTTTTCTGAACTGAAGTTTACCCTATTTACTCCTGTTGTTGGATTAAGGTCTTTTGAATAAACAAGTGCCCCAAGCACGTTGTAAACCGTAAACTCCAAATTTGCAACAGCCTTTTTCATTTCGAACGATACAACTGTATTTCCGCTGAAAGGATTTGGATGATTTTTCACTTCTCCAAAATTGCCAACAGCCTGGTCATTAATTCCCACTCCACTAGAAACCACCTGTAAACTTGGCCCTGCATACTGAATTCCGTTGGTAGTAAAATTCGGATCTCCAAATGCTGGCAAAAGCGTTCCCATATCGCTGAGCCACGTGTTATAACCCACAATACCGCCAATAGCGGAAGGCACAAAATCAACAGCTCTTACATCCATGTAAATAGCTAATGGAAAAACGCCATCATTGTTTGGCCCACCACCAATAGCGGCAGTCCAAGCGGTAGCATCACCCGCAATTGAAATACATCCGGTAGTTGATGTGAATCCAGCTGCCGTATCGCCTGCGTTAATCCAATAACCATATGGATTCTCAATTGCGTCATACGTTGTATCGAAAGCCACATCAGTATTAAATGTTAGACCAGCAGGCAGTCCACCAATAGAATCAATCCTAAAGTAATCGGCTACTACTGTTACGTCTAAAGGAGGGTTAGTTCCTATTACAATACTTAGCGTTGTGTCTACAAACGTTTTAAAACTGATAACGCGCTCTTGGTCGCCACAGCCAGGACAAGTATAAACAGGTTCGAGTTGAGTAGATGTGAAAGCGAATCCAGAACCGGTCAGTCCAGTTGTTGGTACGCACTGAGCCATTAGCGAAACTCCGCTGAAAATTGCAGCTAGAGAAAGTAATATTGTCTTCATTTGTTAATTATTGATTAGGGAGCGAAGCTAACTTTTCCTTGCAATCAACTAATTGACATAATCGCATTTCACACGTGAAAATCGACAACTATAAAATTCCAGTAATAGATATTTCGCCTTTAATTAATAACGGTGAAGCCAGCTCTGTTGCTAAACAAATTAAAGCGGCATGTTTCAGTCACGGCTTCTTCTACGTTTCAAATCATGGTGTTTCAGAAACTTTGCAAAATGAATTAGAGGAACTTAGCCATGTTTTCTTTCAGCTTTCTATGAAAGAAAAAATGAAAATCTCTATGAGTAAAGGTGGCAGGGCCTGGCGTGGCTTCTTCCCTGTTGGAGATGAACTTACTTCTGGGAGACCAGATCAGAAAGAAGGAATCTATTTCGGTACTGAATTGGATGA
>DMRV01000470.1:0-597 GCA_003456455.1 Flavobacteriales bacterium | reverse complement strand
TTACTTTGAAGCTTCCATCACCAAAAATCCGTTTATTCTTTTCAGGATTTTCCATTACCCAAATCGGGAAGTAAAACCTGATTTATGGGGAGTTGGCGAACACACAGATTACTGATTACTAACTATTCTCAAGCAAGACACCGTTGGTGGATTGCAAGTGAAATCAAATGGAAACTGGATTGACGCGCCACCTATTCCTAATACATTCATTTGCAACATTGGAGATATGCTAGACAGAATGACGGGCGGGGTTTACCGTTCAACTCCACATCGGGTTTTAAACACTTCAGGTAAAAACCGACTTTCCTTTCCACTCTTCTTTGACCCTGATTTTGATGCACATGTGAAACCAATTGAAACGATTATCGCAAAAGGAAGATCCATTTCAGACCGATGGGACAACGAAGACGTTTACAATTTTGAAGGCCCTTATGGAGATTATCTTATAAAAAAGGTCTGCCGCGTGTTTCCAAACCTGATTGGCAGATTGTAGCGAACCACTGTTCCTTTTAGCCGTAACGGACAAACGACCATCAAAACCTCGAACCTTATTTACGCGAATCACGTAGGTGGTTCGCATGATTACTTCATACACTA
>DMRV01000483.1 GCA_003456455.1 Flavobacteriales bacterium | reverse complement strand
CGTCATCAATATCACGTTCCAAACTTCCGATTTAGCCAAGCTAGCCTTGATTGCATTCCTCGCACGGCAGCTTTCACAGCGCCAAGAAAAAATGGATGATTTCAAAGAAGGGTTCCTTCAGATAATTTGGCCCGTACTGATTGTCTGCGCCCTTATTCTTCCAGCCAACTTTTCAACTGCAGCTGTACTATTCGCTACTTCACTTGTAGTGTTGTTCATTGGCCGCGTTAAGTTCAAATACCTCGCTGGCCTCATTGGAGCAATCATCCTTTCGGGGTCCTTTGTTTTCCTTCTATCATATGCAGTTCCCATTGAAAAAGTGTTGCCCCGTTTTGGCACATGGAAAGCCAGAATAGAAACCTATTTCACTGCGGAGGAAACCGAAGGTATGGCTGACGCCAACTACCAAACCGAACAAGCTAAAATTGCTATCGCCACTGGTGGAATAACAGGAGTTGGTCCTGGGAATAGTGTTCAACGAAATCGACTTCCAAGTGCATACGCAGACTTTATTTACGCCATTATTATCGAAGAATGGGGCTCCGTTGGTGGAATGGGAATTCTATTTCTCTATCTGATTTTACTGTTCCGCGGATTACGAATAGTGCATAAAGGGACTACCACGTTCGGAACCTTGCTAGCATTTGGCTGCATGTTCAGCCTCATCTTTCAGGCGTTTATAAATATGGCAGTTGCCGTTAATCTGTTCCCAGTAACTGGTCAACCTCTACCTCTTTTAAGTATGGGTGGAACTTCTATTTGGTTCACATCAATCGCCATTGGAATGATACTCAGCGTGAGTCGCTCATTGAATGAAAAACAACCTCAACCAGAACTAGCTCATGTCTAAGGTTAAGGTCATCATATCAGGAGGGGGCACGGGTGGACACATCTTCCCTGCAATTGCCATTGCAAATGCGTTGAAGAAACTTCAGTCGGATGTTGAAATCCTATTCGTTGGGGCCCTCGGCAAGATGGAAATGGAGAAAGTTCCAGCTGCTGGATACGAGATTATCGGACTCAATATTGCTGGGTTGAATCGAAGCAACATGCTTAAGAATTTGACCTTCCCATTCAAGTTGATTGGAAGCCTGTTGAAGTCGCTGAAGATTATCAAGGATTTTAAGCCAAACGTAGTTGTCGGAGTTGGCGGATTTGCTTCTGGGCCAGTGATGTATGCTGCGAGCACCAAGGGTATTCCAACGGTAATTCAGGAGCAGAATTCTTATGCTGGAATCACCAATAAATTATTGGGAGCAAAAGCCAAGAAAGTCTGTGTTGCTTATGACGGCATGGAGAAGTTCTTCCCAGCTCAAAACATTATCCGTACAGGAAACCCTGTTCGTCAGGACATTCTGCATTTAGATGGAAAACGAGAGGGAGGAATTAAAACTTTCAACCTCGACCCAAGTAAGAAAACACTCTTAGTGATTGGAGGAAGCTTAGGTGCGCGCTCCATTAATCTGGCCATGAAATCTCATATCGAAGACTTCAAGAAAGCAGACGTGCAGGTGGTTTGGCAAACGGGTAAATTCTTTATTGAAGAGGCTAAGAAAGCGGTTGCGGATGCCAATGCTTCCAACTTCTTTGTTTCTGATTTCATCTACACAATGGACCAAGCTTACGCGGTGGCTGACGTGGTGCTTTCACGTGCTGGTGCAAGTTCTATTTCGGAGTTGTGCATCGTGGGGAAACCATCGGTTCTAGTGCCATTCCCGTTTGCAGCAGAAGATCATCAAACCAAGAATGCGCAAGCATTAGTTAATGTTGATGCGGCTATCCTTGTTCCCGATAGTGAAGCGGGAACAAGAGCTTGTGAAGAGTCGCTAAAGCTTATTTCGGATGAAGCAACTCAGTCTAAGTTCATCAACAACATCCAGCAATTAGCGCAGCCAAATGCTGACGAAGTAATTGCGAAGGAAATCCTCAAACTGGCGAAAGCGATATGAGAGGATTAACCAACATACAATCAGTCTATTTAGTTGGGATTGGCGGCATCGGAATGAGTGCTCTTGCACGCTATTTTGCTGCGCAAGGCAAAATTGTAGGTGGCTACGACCGCACTTCAACTGATTTGACCAAGGAGCTTGAAGCTGCTGGTATTTCAGTTCATTATCAGGATGATGTGAATGCCATTCCAGAGGCTTTTATGAGTGCAGAAAACACGCTCATCATCTACACACCTGCCGTTCCGAGCAATCATGCAGAACTCAACTATTTCCGCGACAACGGATTTGAAGTTCTGAAGCGTTCTCAGGTGCTTGGTGAACTATCCAAAACCTACAACACAGTTGCAGTGGCTGGAACACATGGTAAGACAACCACCAGTTCCATCATTGCACATTTGCTCAAATCTTCATCAAAGGATTGCAACGCGTTTTTGGGTGGAATCAGCTCCAACTACAACACCAACTTGCTTACGTCTACCAGTAGCAACTTGATGGTGGTTGAAGCAGATGAATTCGATCGTTCGTTCCTTACGCTTTCGCCAGATATTGCGATTGTGACTTCGGTAGATGCGGACCACTTGGACATATATGGTTCATCTGATGAAATGCTCAATTCATTCCAAGATTTCACCGAGCGAATTACGGAAGATGGAACCTTGATTTACCGTCTCGGGCTTCCTTTCTCAAATACGAAAAAGAAAAACTTCACCTATTCTCTTAAAGAGAAATGTGATTACTACACGTCTAATCTTTCTATCGAATCGGGGCAATACAAATTCAACCTTCATTCTCCTTCAGGAACGATGGAAAACCTACAATTTGGAATGCCCGGATTGCATAACGTGGAGAACGCAGTAGCTGCTTTTGCCGCGGTAGATCAACTCGGTCTGTCAGAAGATGAAATCCGAAATGGTTTTGCCTCTTATAAAGGAGTGAAGCGAAGATTCGAAGTGCACATCAATACGGATGACCTTGTCTATATAGATGATTACGCACATCATCCAACAGAGATTTCTGCCTGCGTGAATTCGGTTCTTCTCTCGCGGGATAAATTTCGAGCAGGGTCACCTCGTCTAGGGTGCTCAAGGTTTGGGCAAATTCTGCCATGTGATCCTTTGTTCTGCTG
>DMRV01000251.1 GCA_003456455.1 Flavobacteriales bacterium | reverse complement strand
TCGTATGTAGAAGTGTATGGATTACACGATGTAAAAACGCTTTATCGCGGAACACTTCGTAAGCCAGGCTTTAGCCGAAGTTGGGATGTATTTGTACAGCTTGGAATGACCGATGATAGCTACGTAATGGAAGGCTCGGAAACGATGACTAACCGTGATTTTGTAAATTCATTTCTTCCCTTCAGCTTGCGTGATAATGTGGAATTAAAGCTGCGAGCCATGCTTAAATTGGATCAAGATGATAGGTTAATGCAAAAGCTGCAGTGGTTAGGTATTTTTGATAAGATTGTTATCGGTTTGAAAAATGCTACTCCAGCGCAGATGCTTCAGCATATTCTGGAGCAGAAATGGAGCATGAGGCCAGACGATAAGGATATGATTGTGATGTGGCACAAGGTTGGATTTGTGAAGAATGGAAAGAAGTTTGTAACCGAAAGTTCCATGGTAGTGAAGGGGGATGATCAAGAAAACACGGCCATGTCAAAAACAGTTGGTTATACATTAGCAATTGCTACACGCATGATTTTGGAAAATAGAATTACAGAACGTGGTGTTTTGCTTCCGCTTTCTAAAGGTGTTTACGAGCCAGTTTTGGAGGAGCTAAAAAAAAATGGCATAGCCTTTAATGAAAAAACGTACCAAGTAGAAGAGTTCACAACATGAAACGAATTGCAGTTTTTCCCGGGTCTTTCGATCCAATAACCAAAGGTCACGAGGATATCATTTTAAGAGCAATTCCGTTGTTCGATGAAATTATTGTTGCCATCGGAACCAACTCTAGCAAGAACTATTATTACAGTTTGGAGAAACGGTTAGATATGATTCGGTACACTTTCAGAAATGAACCCAAAGTGAAGGTGGAGACCTACTTGGGAATGACGGTTGATTATTGCAAAGAAGTTGGCGCAACCCACCTGCTTCGTGGTCTGCGTACTTCGGCAGATTTCGAGTTTGAGCGGAGTATAGCGCACATTAATCAAACGCTTCATCCAGACATCGATACGGTCTTTTTACTCTCACTCCAAGAGTACTCTGCAATAAATTCAACCATTGTCCGTGATATACTGAGCAATGGAGGAGACCCGCAACGTTTCGTTCCCGAAGGACTTGATCTGACTAAATGAGATTTTTGTTGTTGTTTTTAGTAATCCCGTTGATAACCAATGGGCAATTTGCGGTTATCCGTGGTGTTGCTCCGTTGTCTATTGGGCAAGAAATTCAATTGCGCGTAAATGACGATCCCATAAGTGGGAAAGAGCGAGTTCTTGCAAAGCAAATAGTGGATGTAGATGGTAGTTTTGAACTCAAAGGAGTGCCGAATCAAACGCAATACGCTTTTCTTCAAGTAGGTCAGAACTGTGCCGATTTCTTCATAGAGCGAGACAAAGATCTAGACTTGACATTTGTCCCGCCCACAAGAGACCAGAACAAGCCCGAAGCATTTTACGAACGGCATTTTTTTGCTCCAAAGATTTTGGGCGGAAAATCAGCCAAGATGAATGAGCAAGTCATTCAGTTTAACGATACGCTGGATGCGTTTTTGGAAGCGCTGTATCCAGCCTTGGTTAATCGTAAAAGCCCAGCAATGGTGGCCAAGTCGTTGGAAGGGTTTGAAAAAATGGCATTGAAGAAGTTTAATGATGCTGAGCCATTTGTTAAGGATTACATCAAATATTCCCTAGCTACCGTTGAACAGACTTTTTTAGGTAATCGCGACAAGCTTTTTGCTAAGCACCTCAAGGATGTCAGCCCGCAATTCAATAATCCTCCTTATGTAGGTTTTCTATTACAATTTTATGAGGGAGCAGTTGATAAAATGGCGGTTGCTAATCGTTACGATGAATGTAAAAAAGCCTTGGCTGGCAAGGAGGCTTTTGCCAAATTGGATGAAATACTGATTGAACAAGAGCCGATGCTTGTAGATGTTTCTGCGAGAAGAATGGTGCTTATTAATGGCATTGACGGATTATTCGGACAGCGTGATTTCAAAGATGAAAACCTGATTCGTGCGCTCAAAAGTTTCGGTATGCTTACTTCCAATTCTTACCTCGCTAATGCGGTTAAGAATATTGCCGATAAACACGAAAAACTATCGGTAGGTACAGATGCGCCCGAAATTGCTTTCAGAACGTTGGATGGTACCGAGAAACGCCTTTCAGATTTTGAAGGAGCCTATGTCTTTCTAGAATTAACAGATGCCAAGAACGGGTACTGCCAGCGGGAAACGAACGTAATTCCAAACCTAAAAGAAGAGTTTGCAACCATACGTTTTGTAACCGTTTGCGTGGGTAATTCGAAGGCAGAGATGCAGTCGCTTCAAAAGCAAATGAATATCAATTGGGAGTTTGGTGGAGTAGCTATTGCCAGTTCTATTATGGACGATTATGATGTAAAAAGCCTACCGCTATTCTTTATCATTAATCCAGATGGCAAATTCTACAGCGTTCCTGCCAAAGACCCCACCAAAGGCGCACAGGGAGAGTTAATGTCGCTGAACGAAAAGCTTAAAGCCGAAGGCCGAAAAGGAGTAGGGAAATAGGTCTAATTCAGTTCTTCGCTCACCACTTCTTTAATAGAGCCAAAGCTGTCTTTTGCGAGTTCGGCCGCCTCCATTAAAGAAACCCACCTCACTTCTGTAATACCTTCTTCCGTTTGAGGAATGAGGTCAGAATTATCCGAGCTCTTCATCATATACCAATAGGTTGGCTTTAGAATTCTCTCTCCTTTTAGCGTGTAGGTATGATAAGTAGTGGTAAGCTTTCGGGTAATGGTCGGTTCTTCAATGCCACATTCTTCGGCCACTTCGCGCACCGCGCATTCCTCAATGCTTTCGCCTTTTTCCAACTTGCCTTTGGGCAAATCCCAAATGCCGTTTCGGTATATGAAAAGCCAATCGCCATTTTGGTTTTTGACCAATCCGCCAGCGGCTTCAACTAGTTTGTAGTTTGACGTGAAGTTGTTCCAGTTAGCACTTAGATTTCCATCAATAAGAACTTGTTGTTCTGAGGTTTCTAAATCAGCGATAATTTCTGACCATTCATCCATTTTTGGATTTATCAAATTGGTGTTGAAAACTGCCTGATTTTCAGTGTCTTTTCCAAACCATAAAACCGAACCTCCTATGAAAACTTTATAGTTTTGCGCCATGGATATTTTGAACTCAGAATTGGCGTCAAATGTAGCTAATGAACTACTACGAATAAAGGCAGTCAAACTTCAGCCAAACGAGCCGTTTACGTGGGCGTCAGGCTGGAAATCACCTATTTACTGCGATAACCGAAAAACCCTTTCGTATCCAGATACAAGAAAGTTGATTGCGAAAGGTTTGGCGCAAGGAGTGAAGGAGAAATTCCCTGAAGCTGAGGTTGTTGCGGGCGTTGCGACTGGTGCCATTGCTGTCGGGTTGATGGTGGCTGAGGAATTGGGCTTACCGTTCATTTATGTTCGCCCAAAACCGAAAGAGCACGGATTAGGTAATCAGGTTGAAGGTTACTTGCCAGAGAATAGTAAGGTTGTTGTGATTGAAGATCTTATTTCTACAGGCGGAAGTAGCCTGAAAGCGGTTGACGCGCTGCGCGAAACGTCTTCAACCGTTCTCGGCATGATGGCCATCTTCACATACGGTTTTGCCAATGCCGATGAGAATTTTGAGAAAGCCGATTGTAAGATTTACACACTTTCTAACTATTCCGAATTAGTGAAACTGGCGGTTGAGTCTGGTTATGTTTCCGAAAGTGACTTAGAGCAATTGAACGAATGGCGTAAATCGCCAGCAAGTTGGAAGGCTTAGTTTAAAGGCTCCAACCAATTTCGTGATGTTGATGAAGGGTTCTGTTCATATCGGCATGTTCCAATTCTAATTCGCCAGTATGGCGCACGCCTACTACGGTTACAGTTTCCTGTGTGCCGTTAATACTCAACTTCATCGATTCTCCAATGCCAAACAGGTTTTCGTTCAGCCGTTTCAACAGAGGGTCAAAACTCCCTTCTCGTATTCGCAGATAATATTTCTCCAGTCGTGTACTGAGTTCTTCCATAATCAAATTCAAATCTGTCTCCGAATTTGTGTTGAGCTGTATAGAGGTGGCATTCAGTTCTGATGGAAATTTCACCTGATTAACATTCAACCCAATTCCAACAATTGAAGTTTCGAGATTGCTTCTCCGAAGGGTGTTTTCAATGAGAATACCAGCAATCTTTTTTCCGTCAACCAGAATATCATTTGGCCATTTTATTCGGACATCGCTTTTAGGAAGAATTTCGGCAACTGTTTCATAAACCGCCAAAGCGACTGCTGCACTCAGAATGAACTGATCTTTCGCTGCCAAAAAGACAGGTCGCAGAATATAAGAGCAAGTTAGACTCGATTTAGGTTCAGAATACCATGTGTTTGACCTTTGTCCTCGACCAGAAAATTGCTCATTGGCTACAATCACAGTTCCTTCAATGGGCATTTTGTCGCGAATAAGTTCACGGGCATAATTGTTGGAAGAGTCAATACGTTCGAGGCGAATACAGACTGATCCGATGAAGAGGTTAGATGTCAAGTTGAAGGCATTTTAAATGGTAAATTTGCAAATTCTAAAAACCTCTTGATGAAGAAAAAATCCGCCAAGTCGGAAACCGAGATTCTAGTAGCTGAAATTGTTAAAGGTCTAGAAGAAAAAAAAGGTAAGAATATTGTTTCTCTCGATCTTCGAGGAATCAGCAATTCTGTTGCTGATTTTTATGTGGTTTGCGGTGGAGATTCTAATACTCATGTTAATGCACTGTCTGGTAGTGTAGAAGTGGAAGTGCAAAAAGCGCTAGATGACAAACCATGGCACATTGAGGGAACAAGTAATGGAGAATGGGTGTTGATGGACTACGTAAATGTGGTTGTACACATTTTTCAGCGTGAGCAAAGAGAGCATTACAACATTGAGGGGCTTTGGGCCGATGCTGTTGTTAAAGAATATGATGAAGTGGCTTAAGCCAAAAGAAGAAGAGAATGTCAGAAAAAGATAAGAAAGACAAGAAGGGAGTACAGGATAATAAGGGGAAGAAACCTAAGAAAGGGAGATTTGACTTTGAGTTCAATTTTAATTTCTACTGGGTTTATGTAATTATTGCCGTGGCGTTTATTGCCATGACTTTTCTACCTGATGTAGGACAAGGTGATCGGACGCTTTCGTCATCAGATTTCAAGGAAATGATTCTTGATAAGGATGTAAGCGAGTTGGTGGTTATTAACCGAGAGGTAGCCGAAATTTATATCGAAACAGAAGCGTTAGAAAACAACGAAAAATATAAAGAAGTTAAAGAAAGACCTTTCGGTAGTACGCTAAATCCGGGTCCGCATTATTTCTATCAGATTGGAGATCTCCAGAATTTTGAGAAGAGTCTCCAAGATTGGCAGAAAGATTTTCCGATTGAGGAGAAAGTTGACGTTCGTAACGAAACACGCAAGAACTGGGGTGGAGATTTCTTAATGTGGATTCTTCCTTTCGCGCTTATCATCGGAGTTTGGATTTTCCTAATGAAAAGGATGAGTGGAGGTGCTGGTGGAGGTGCCCAGATTTTCAACATTGGTAAGTCAAAAGCGCAGCTTTTTGAAGGTGACACAACGGTAAACGTAACCTTTGATGATGTTGCAGGATTGGATGAGGCTAAGGTTGAAATAAAAGAGATTGTGGATTTCTTGAGGAGCCCTAAGAAGTACACCGATCTTGGAGCTAAGATTCCGAAAGGAGCATTGCTTGTCGGCCCTCCTGGGACAGGTAAAACTTTGCTGGCCAAAGCCGTTGCTGGCGAGGCGAAAGTTCCTTTCTTCTCACTTTCAGGTTCTGATTTTGTGGAGATGTTTGTTGGAGTTGGAGCAAGCCGCGTACGTGATTTGTTCAAACAAGCGAAAGAAAAATCACCGGCTATCATCTTTATAGATGAGATTGATGCGATTGGTCGTGCTCGGGGAAAGGGCGGGATGCAAGGAGGTAATGACGAACGCGAGAACACATTGAACCAATTGCTTACTGAAATGGATGGCTTTGGTACTAACAGTGGTGTAATCATTTTGGCGGCCACTAACCGTGCTGATGTTTTGGATCGCGCATTGATGCGGGCAGGTCGTTTTGACCGCCAAATTTTAGTTGATATGCCTGATCTTACTGAGCGTATTGAAATTTTCAAGGTTCACCTCAAACCATTGAAACTGGGCGGAGATGTTGATGTAGATTTCTTAGGAAAACAAACGCCTGGTTTTTCTGGTGCTGATATAGCCAATTTGTGTAACGAAGCAGCTTTGATAGCAGCTCGTAAGGACAAAAAGAAGATTGAAAAGCAGGATTTCTTAGATGCGGTTGACCGTATAATTGGAGGTTTAGAGAAGAAGAATAAGATTATTACCAAGGGGGAGAAAAAGGTAATCGCATATCACGAAGCCGGTCATGCTGCAGTGAGTTGGCTAACAGAACATGCTTCACCACTAATTAAGGTGACAATTGTTCCGCGAGGAAGGTCTTTGGGTGCTGCGTGGTATTTGCCAGAAGAGCGTCAGATAACAACTAAAGAGCAAATGTTGGATGAAATGTGTGCAGCGTTGGGTGGCCGTGCTGCGGAGCAAATCATTTTCGGAAAAGTTTCTACTGGAGCCTTGAGCGATTTGGAAAAAGTTACCAAGCAAGCTTATGCGATGGTTACGGTTTATGGTTTGAGTGAAAAAATAGGGAATATCAGTTTCTACGATTCATCTGGGCAAAACGAGTATTCGTTTAGCAAACCATATAGTGAGAAAACAGCTGAGCTGATAGATAAAGAAGTGAGTGAGATGGTAGAAGCCGCTTATAAGCGGACAATTAAAATATTGACCGACAATAAGGACAAGTTGGAGAAACTGGCCGAGAATCTGCTGGAAAAAGAGGTGATTTTCAAGGAGAATCTTGAGGTGATTTTTGGAAAACGACAATGGAACCGAGATGAAGACTTGGTGGAGGAGAAGAAGACAGAAACGCCAAGGGGTGTGAATGGTGATGCTCCTGCAATAGAAGCAACTACTAAAACAACCCCTGTTGAGACAACCGAGTCTACATCAGAGTCTGAAAAGGGTGATACTTTGCCACAAAGTTGATAAATTGCTTGCTTGGAAAAAGGTTGGGTTAAGATTCTTTCTGGTGCAGCCAATGAGGTTGAATTAAAATTGGCGCTACTCCAAGCGCAAGAAATCAACGCG
>DMRV01000441.1 GCA_003456455.1 Flavobacteriales bacterium | reverse complement strand
ATCTCGGGAATTGCGGAAATACCTTTGGATGTGAGACGATGATTTTGGGTAACAAGATTGTCATCTAGGTTATAATCGTTGAGAAGGGTTACGCCATGTGTACTCAGGCAAACTATACCAATAAGAATAGCAGCATAAAGCTGTTTATTCAGTATGGTTTGGTATAATTTAGACAGTTTCTTCATTCAGTTTTATATACCCGCAATATTTGCGCAGAACTGCCCGATTTCATTTTAAGAAGATAAACTCCAGCTTTTCCTGAAATTTCAATTCCGTTTGCAGGGTAAGTGGGGTAGGACTGAATCAATTTTCCGCGTAAGTTGAAAACTTCGATTTCATCAATCTCAATTAATTCAAAACCCTTAAGGTAGACAACACCATTTTTAGTAGGGTTGGGATATATTTCAAATTCACGACTTGAAATGTCCTGAATCCCGGTCACAACGTTTATACCTAATATAGAGTCAGACGCAACTAGAACTGGTGCCTGGTCGGCATTGTTGTACATGGTCTCAAACTCATTAATTGCTGGAGTTGAAACGGAAAACATTTCTTCAAGCCATTTTGGAGGAACGGGTTGGTAATAAACACGGGATATTACTTTAATCGTTCCGTTGTAGCCATTCAACGGAACATGATACTTGACAAGGTCTGTTCCTGAACCTTCAAATCCTTCAAAGTTGAAATTGGCATCAGCAAGGGCTGCTCCAGCAATAAGCGTTGTGTCGTAAACGGAATGTGAAGTAGTGAAGCCAAGTGGTACTAATCGATTGTCTTTTAATGGGGCAACTGCTCGCTCAAGTACAGTTGTTACATTGCCATTTACATCACCCATTACCATTTCATAAATCTGAACTTCTTGCTCATTTCGGATAACATCATAGTGCGGTTCGAACGTTGCATTTTGACCAAACACATTGAAATCAGATTGTAGCACTCCAGATTTGAAAAGTGTGTCTCCATTATCCTGAAAGACTAAAAATTCAACAAAGGCTCTCCGAGCTGGGTAGCCTGAAGGGAATTTGTGACCAGCTAAATTTTCAAGCCTTAGTTCTATAAACGCAGTATCACTATTGAATGTATCAAACGTTAAGTCAACATTCATAGTTTGCTGCTGCAGCATTCTTTCGGTTCGAGCAATCGTTGAATCCATCACTTCATCGGAAGCAGAAATCCCTAACGATGTAGAATTTTGCTTGAGAATTTTTAACATGAAGCTATTACCACCAACCAACTCATGGAGTGCGTAAGGAGAACGCGGGAATAATTCAGAATAATTGGCAGAAATAATTACTTCATCTGCAATTCTTGGCATGTGACAACCTTGGCAGGTAGTGGCATTTGATTGTCCATCATCATAAGCTGAGTTCAACCATTCATGGTAGGTGGCTTGTTCTACGAAAGTGCCTCCAGTGTAATTACCACTTAAATCAACGCTTTCTGTAACCAGCGAATGACAACCTGCGCAAATTCCAGCATCATTAATGTGTTCGCTGTAGGCTGGAAGCACTCCTACCAAATCTTGCATTGGTGCTTCAAATGGCTTCTCAAATGGACCAAAAACGACTGGTTGAGATGTGAAATTTAACGCTCCAGAATTCAAATTTCCAAGTTGCTGGTCCGATTGCTTGTGGCACGCCATGCACGAAACACCATCCATGCCCATAGAATCTGTTTCTAAATCAGCCATGCTATACGGTCCAAGACCGAACTCTTCGTTTGTGTATTTACCCATTGGAGCATGACATGTAGTACACTTGTCCTCCAAAGCCGATTGATGTTGCGGATTGACAGTGATTTCATGGCTAACTTTTGCTTTCCAAAGTGGATCCTTGGCAGCGTTTGCCATCATCGATCCACGCCAATACGTTATCGGACTAACATCATTTAGTTCGCCATCTACATTGGCAGCAAAAGTTGGGTCAAACCCATGACACCCATCGCAATTGCCTGATGCTTTGAAATAGCCGTTATCAGATAGAGGTAGTGCAATATTATTGCCCCTAAAAAAGTTAACTTCTTGCGGTCCGTGATATGCTTGGGCATCGGTCCATTGATAATTGACCACGGATAATAAGTAGGTAACTCCTCCAATTCCTAAGACAATAAGTGGTTTGATAAAACTATGCATGCAGGTGTTTTGAAGTGGTCTAAAGTACCAGTTTTGAACGTAGTTTTAAATTCAGAAACGAACACCTGAATTAAAACTTTGGTTTTGAATTTTAATAGTCTGAAAGTCGCGCATCTTCAATGAACGAGTTGTCCTTCAATATAGAGTTTGGCATAATTCTCGCTTTTGTGTAACCTTTAATCATTAACGAGGTATCTTCGCTTCAACTAATAAATTTAACGAACGATGAAAAATTTAGGATTAACACTATTGATGATGTTGTTTATCGGAGTAGGAACTTCGATGGCACAAGACAAAAAAGCTGCTGATGCTGACGCTGCAGCTCCGGCTAAGACAGAAATGTCTGCAGAAAAAGGCCATAAATGTGCTGCTGATTGTACCAAGGCATGTTGCGCTAAAGACGCCAAAGCTTCGGCTACAGAAGGTAAAAAGGCCTGTACAGGTGATAAAAAAGCTTGTGCTCCAAGTTGTGAAAAGAAGTGCTGTACAGCTGATGCTGGAAAAGCAAAAAAGGAAGAGCATAATCATCCTCACTAATTCTGAGAACATTTTTTTAAGAACCCTACTACGATTTTCGTAGCAGGGTTCTTTTTTTGTCCTATAGTTTTAGGAACGATTTTGTCAGTTGACCTTGGTCAGTCTCGGTTACTAAGAAGTAAAGTCCAGTCTCAAGCAAACCGGTAGGGATGGTGATTCGGTTTCCATTTGCTTCAGGCATATTAGAGTAAACTAAACGACCAGAAACGTCCATGATTTTTAATTGATTGTTGAATCTAATCTTTTCTGAAAATTGAACATGAAGCATACCAGCAGTTGGGTTTGGGTAAATGCGCACCTCATTTGCTAAATCTAATATAGAAGCTGGCTCTTGGTCTCCCACAAAAACCTTCACGTTATCAATGTAGAGATCGTTGCCCTTTCCGTTTTTAGTTTCAAATTGAATAAGAATATTCTCTCCAGTAAATTGGGTCAGATTCACGGAGTCTCTTCTCCAATCCATTTCCAATTCAGGCATAAAATTCGGAACTCGAATGTCTGTCGATTCAAGCTCTTCACCTCCTTTACGGTAGACTTCATTTTCGAAAGTAGTACCGCAATCAGTGGAAACGAGAATGGTCAGTGTATCGCTAGAGCTGGCACTATTAGACCATTTTTGATAAGCCACATCAAATACTAGCCAAACAGGATCTGTTGTATTTGTAATTACCAACTGATTGCTAATCAGTCCGTCTTTTTGTCCCTCTCTAGGGTTGTAAGTGTAGCACTGAACGGTAGCAGACTTATTACTCCAGTTTAGACCTTGCGTTGCAATTGTATCCCAAGTAACGCTTCCATCATCATTTTTTACAAACCAGTCTTGTTGATTAAGACCATCTTCAAAACCATCTACAAACGGCAGGTTTTGCGGTTCTCTTCTGTTAAAAGTGTAATTCCAATGATTGTTGTATAAGTCATATTCGCTTGACTGGCCAGTAATGGATGTAACCAGATTCATTGATAGGTTCCCGTATTCCGAAGTACTGATAGATGGCAGAGCAACGATAATAGAATTCTCTGGTAAAAGTGTTCCTGTCCAGTTATGTGTTTGGCTGCCGACTCCATTTATGTCATAAACGAAATCAACAGCGGTAATAACGCTATCCCCTAAATTGCTGATGATCACAGACGGATTAATAGTATTGTCGCACGTAAAACCAGCGCTGCTTGCGTTTTCTTCAACCTTAACCGACAAGTCCCAAGCCACAGCATTTGGGTCAACGGGAGTATTTGTCTGAGCTAGTTGAAGAAATGCAGCATGTACATCAATTATTCCTCTTCCGTAAACGTTATCCTCGCCAATATCTCCAAGGTCAACTGCGGTTAAATACAGTGCCCAAAGCAAATCTTCGCCACTCAAGTACGGAAAAGCTTCCTTTAAAAGAAGAAGAGCACCAGAAACGTGAGGCGCTGCCATGCTCGTTCCTGAAATAGTGTTAAAGTCATCAGAACCCCAAGCAGAACGCACATTTTGTCCTGGGGCAACTACTTCGGGATGAATCTCTAGGGCTGTAACTCCACCACTTGGACATTGAGTTGGTCCAATAGTTGAGAAGTTGCTAATCGGGAAGGGGAAGCTTAGGTTTCCGTTCACACTGCCTACAGAAAAAGTGTTCACTTCCGAGGTGTTAATGCGCTGTGGTGCATTTACAGTTGTGTTATTCGGTCCCGAATTTCCGCCAGAGAAAATATTAGCAATCCCAGCGGCTTCAATCGCATTCATCAGATTAACTACAAATCCACCGCACTGAACTGTGTCGGGGTCATCGCGCCAGCGCCAACTATTGTTAATCACATCAGGAATATCATTAGTTGTGTTGATGTCTCCATCAGGATTCAGCGCCCATTCAAAGGCACCAATCATATCGGTAAGTGGAGGCAGCGCTTCAACTGTACTAGTCACAAAATCGTTGGCAATCCAATACGAGCCGAAAGCAACGCCAATGGTGTCTTGCGTTTCTTCAATCAACCCAGCCATTGTACCCAAAGTGTGGGTTCCGTGGTCGCTAATGTTACCGTTTGGTGTATTGCTGAAGTAACCGTGCCAGCATTGTTCCATAGGGAAACGGTGAGCTAAGAACCTCTCGGCAAAAGCGGGGTGCGTTGGCCAAACACCTGTGTCGTAATCATAAACCATTCGCCCTCTTCCAGTATAGCCTAAAGCCCACATGGCCGGAGCGTTGATGGCGGCTAACCCAGGTTCAATCCCTCCAGGCGCGCGACTATTATCAACTTCTCCTCGAATAATTGGGTCGTGAGGTAGAATAGTTGAGTTCTCCAAATCGATTAAAGCCACCCCGCTCATTTCTGAAATGGCTTGAATTACCTCTGATTTAGCTTCTAATACAACCAAATTTACAATCCAGAAGGATTGGATGTTTCTCACGTCTAGCGCAAATTCAAATTCAAGTTTTTCGAGAATAGATTGCTGAGAAAGCTCTGCTTGATTCTGTAGTTGCGAGATGACGATTTTCGGACGTTCTCCAATTGGTAATCGTGCTTCTTTGAAATCAT
>DMRV01000456.1 GCA_003456455.1 Flavobacteriales bacterium | reverse complement strand
CTGCCATCAAACAACTCGGTCGATTCCCAAAGTACATTGCCCCATTTATCGTAAACCCAAGCATGATATTCACCAATTCCCTCACCCTTCGGGAGGAAAGAACCCGCATCTCCAAACTCGCCAACAGCAACAGCATTGGGTACAAATAGTCCCGAAACCAGTTCAATAAACACATTGGCTCTAGCCGTATCAGAACAGCCATATTCATTGGTTGCCCGAAGCGTAATCGTATAAGAACCATGCTCCGGGTAATCATAAACAGGCGCTACAAGCGTAGAATTACCACCGTCTCCAAACGTCCATTGATAGTCGGTGGCGCCTGTAGAGTTATTAATCATCTGAAACTCACTTCCTGGTTCAGAACCAGAAAGAATAACGGGCATAAAGCCCGCGGTGGGTATCGGAAAAGCGTGCACTGCCGAATCAACAGTCAGCGTAGAACTACATCCGTTGGCATCGGTAATGGTAAGCGATACATCATACTGCCCCGGATTGTCATATAGGTGATAAGCAATTGCTTCTGTGCTCGTAACGCCATCACCAAAGTCCCATAAATACGATACTGCTGGTGTACTCTGGCTAAACAACCCAACAAGAATTGGGAAACACCCATCAGGAAACGGAATATCGAAGCCAGCTTGCGGAAGCGGGTCAATCGGAAGGAGTTGCGTGGTAGAATCGACACAACCATCTGCCGATGTAGCCACTAACTGAACCGAATACGTCTGTGCCGTATCGTAAGCGGTAGAAGGCAAAAATTCCGTGGAGGTGGCGCCATTCCCAAACGTCCAATCATAGCTGACACCATTGGTGCTGCTGTTCACAAAATCCACTTCTACAGGAAAAGTACAGGCATCAACAATCGTTTCGGTGAAGGCAGCATTCACAGGCGTGTAGGTGGTAACAATAACCGAGTTTGGCACAGACGCACAACCGTTTTGGTCAATGGCAGTTACGCCCACATTGGTCGTTTGGGTGTAGAATGCATCGTAATTCGGTCCAAAACCTTGACCGTTTTCCCATGTAATGAGATAGGTGCCACCGCCACCACTTGCTTCTACAGAAAGTGACACCAAACTTCCAGGACAAACCGTAGTATCGTTCGATGTCACCAAAATAATTTGGTCTGGCTGCACAATTTCAACTGTATCAGAGTCAGTACATCCGCTGGCATCCGTTACTTCAAAAATGTAATCTCCTGCAGAAAGGTCAATCGCAGTCTGACCTGTTTGTCCAATCGCAATCCAGCTGTAATCGTACGGAGAAACACCGCCACTAGCTTCAATAGTAGCCGAACCGCTTGCATCATCAAAGCAGGTAACATCCGTAGTTTGTAGCACCGCCACATCTAAAGCTGTTGGCTCCGTTATTTCCAGTTCAAGCGAATCCATACAACCGTTTACATCTGTTACCATCACCTCGTAAACGCCCACACCAACCGCATTTAAAATTGGGTCAACATCTCCGTTGCTCCATAAATAAGAGTAGGAGGGAACCCCACCCGATGCAGCCACCACAAATTCTCCGTTTGCCTCACCATTACAAGCAACCAACGTGGTATCGGTAGATACTAAGACAATAGCTGTTGGTTCTGTAAGCGTAACGGTATCCGCAAGCGCACAACCATTGGCATCAGTAGCAACTACTAAATACGTTCCAGCAGAAAGTGTATCGATGTCCTCTGTGCTAGCACCATTGGCACTTGCAGAACCATCAGTTGTGCTCCACGCAAAGGTGTAAGGCCCAGTGCCATCCGAAACCGTCAAGTCAATGCGGCCATCTTCCCCATTAAAGCAGGAAACGCCAAAACCATTATATGAATTCGGACTCGCCACAACCGAAATCGGGTCAGGCGAAGCAAGTGTAATGCTGTCTATATGTACACAGCCACTCACATCCGTTACTGTAACGATATATGTTCCTGCACCAACACCTGTCAAATCTTCATCGGCAGAAGTAAAGCCGTTCGGCCCCGTCCAAGCAATGCTGTAGTTGCTGCAATCAGAACCTCCAATTACGTTTATGTTGATGGCGCCATCCGCAGCACCAAAACACGAAACATTTGCACCTCCAACATATTCTGGAGTAGTGATGCTGTCCGTTTCAAGCGCTTCTGGTCGTGTTAGAATTATGGTGTCCGTAGCCTCTGTTCCGTTGGCATCTGTTACCACTACCGTGTAAGTTCCTGCGCTCAAACCAGTTGCCGTTTCCGTAACCTGATTATCCGACCATAAGAAGCTGTAAGGCAAACATCCACCAACAACGCTGGCAGTAGCTTCCCCATCTTCTGCTCCAAAACAAGATAAATTGTTACCACATGGCCCTGCGGGCGATGTAACGCCTACAAGTACTGCCGATGGCTCAATCGTAATGTCAAAAGAACAAGTTGCTGTGTTACCAGATTGGTCTTCGGCATCATAAACAACCGTAGTTGTTCCAACAGGAAAGTTGTCTCCCGGAGAATGTGTGCTCACCATGGTTGGTGTACAATTATCGTTAACTGTTGGTTCCGTCCATATTACCGCAGGCGAGCAATCAGAGCTATCGGGTGCCACTGCAATATCCGCAGGACACGCAACAATTACAGGAGCAATCGTATCGAGAATGGTAACGACCGCAATACAATCATCCGAATTACCATTGGCATCCGTAACTGTAAGCGTCACCACCGTTTGTCCCAAATCGGCACAGGCAAAATCACTTTGCGAAAGTCCATACGTATCAATCCCGCAATTATCTGCCGAACCATTGTCAACCGTAAGCGGATCAAGGGTTACCGTACCCGCAGCATCTACGTATATAGTAGCATTTTGGCACACAGCACTTGGGTCAATGTTGTCTTCAATCGTTACAGACGCAGAACATGTCGAAACGTTTCCGCTGTTATCCTCAACGGTTAAAACAACGGTATTTAAACCTGCATTGGAACAATCGAAGTCAGTTACATCAATACCGAGATTCGCAATACCACACACATCATCAGAACCATTATCAATCTG
>DMRV01000344.1:12652-15576 GCA_003456455.1 Flavobacteriales bacterium | reverse complement strand
GTCATGATGATGATGGTGTTCTTAAAGTTCACCACACGGCCCTTGTTATCCGTTAATCGGCCATCATCCAACACTTGCAGTAAGATGTTAAACACATCAGGGTGCGCTTTTTCAATCTCATCCAACAGTACAATCGAATAAGGCTTTCTTCGTACCGCTTCGGTCAACTGTCCGCCTTCGTCATAACCCACGTATCCCGGAGGCGCACCCACCAAACGGCTTACTGCATGGCGTTCTTGGTACTCGCTCATGTCAATACGCGTCATGGCGTTCTCGTTATTGAAGAGATAATCTGCCAAGGCTTTGGCGAGTTCAGTTTTACCCACACCCGTAGTTCCTAAGAAGATGAACGAGCCGATAGGTCGTTTCTCATCTTGCAAACCTGCCCTGCTTCTACGCACTGCATCCGAAATGGCCGAAATGGCTTCTTCCTGTCCAACCACACGCTTGTGCAATTCGTCTTCCAATTTCAGAAGCTTCTCGCGGTCGCTTTCCAGCATTTTATTAATTGGAATACCAGTCCAACGTGAAACCACACCAGCAATGTCTTCCGAATCTACTTCTTCCTTAATCATAGGAGAACCAGATTGCAATTCAGCCATTTGCGTCTTGCTTTCTTCTAGCTTGGCCTCGGCTTCTTTAATCTTGCCGTAGCGCAACTCAGCAACTTTCCCGAAATCTCCAGCTCTTTCTGCTTGCTCTGCTTGCAGTTTGAAGTTCTCGATGTCTTCCTTGGCCTGCTGAATACCTTCCACGATGTCTTTCTCATTCTGCCACTTGGCTTTCAACGAATCGCGTTCATCACTCAGTTCAGCCAATTGCGAAGCCAGTTTATCCAACTTGGCTTTATCTTTCTCGCGTTTGATGGCCTCGCGCTCAATCTCCAACTGACGAATTTTTCTTTCGATTTCATCCAGTTCCTGCGGAGATGAGTTAATCTCGATACGCAGTTTAGAAGCTGCTTCATCAATCAAGTCAATGGCCTTATCTGGCAAGAACCTATCATTTATATAACGCTGAGAAAGCATTACAGCTGAGATAATTGCCTCATCTTTAATACGCACTTTATGGTGTGTTTCGTACTTCTCTTTCAGTCCACGAAGAATGGAAATGGCATCCTCTGTGCTTGGCTCATCCACCATCACTTTCTGGAAACGTCTTTCGAGTGCCTTGTCTTTCTCAAAGTACTTCTGATACTCATTGAGCGTGGTTGCGCCAATGGCTTTCAGTTCTCCTCTAGCAAGCGCTGGTTTCAAGATATTGGCTGCATCCATGGCGCCTTCACCTCCACCTGCTCCCACAAGCGTGTGTATCTCATCAATGAAAAGGACAATCTCGCCATCGGCTGAGACGACCTCTTTCACAACAGATTTCAATCTTTCCTCAAACTCTCCTTTGTATTTGGCACCTGCCACCAACGCGCTCAAATCGAGCGAATAAAGCTGCTTGCTTTTGAGGTTCTCAGGAACATCTCCGTTAATGATTCGGTGTGCCAATCCTTCGGCAATAGCTGTTTTACCAACTCCTGGCTCTCCAATAAGAATCGGGTTGTTCTTGGTTCTACGTGATAGAATCTGAAGCACACGTCTTATCTCCTCGTCTCTACCAATTACGGGGTCTAGTTTGCCATCCTTTGCCAATTGGTTAAGGTTTAAGGCGTATTTACCTAGGGCATTGTACGTTTCCTCTGCAGATTGGCTGGTAACCTTCCCTCCTTTTCTGAGTTCAGTAATGGCCGCTTTCAGTCCTTTTTCGGTAACACCACTATCTTTCATTAGCTGCGCGATGGTGTCTCCGCCATTCAGCAATGCAAGAAGCAAATGTTCTATAGACACGTATTCGTCTCCAAACTCCTTTAAGAAGTTTGTCGCCTTATTTAAAACTTGTGAAGCGTTGTTGCTCAAGTATGGATTTCCACCTTCAATTTTCGGGTAGCTCTTTACTTGGCTGTCAACTGCAGCTTCAAATGCCTGTACATTCACACCCAACTTCTTTAGTAAGAAAGGCGTTACGTTTTCATCCACGTTCAGGACACCTTTTAAAATGTGTCCTGTTTCAATGGCCTGTTGGCCGTTATTCATCGCTTCTTGCGTTGCTGCTTGCAACGCTTCTTGCGACTTTATGGTGTAATTATCAAAGTTCATTTCAGTCTGGTTTTAATTCTCTTTCCAACAATCAAAAGCTTGTCTATTACTGAAAATCAAGCATTTAGCGGAAATTCTGGCAGGTGAATATGATTTTCAATGCCGTTGTGTCGGATGAAACCGAAGCTTTCGGAAAAGTTGTCGGTGAGGAAAGTCACTTAGCAGCCGTAATTACGAAAGCAGCTCTTTAAGCTTAGATTTTATCTCGGGAATGGAAGTATACAATTGCTCGTAAGAATCAATCACGAAATAACGTTCCTGAAGGATGTCGGTTCTAAAATCTGAATTAAAAACATGCTCCACATCAAACAAAAACTTCTCGGTATTGTCGCTCAAGGAGTTTTTAGTTTCCCCGTAGGAAGACATGATTCCTGCTCCATAGACTTTCAACTCGCCTGACTCTCGAATAAGTCCAAATTCAATCGTAAACCAATAGATTCTACCAAGCAATTCTATCGCCCGTGGATTATCGATGTAGTCTAATGCAATATGGCTAATACCTTCAAAGAAATCAGTATAATGCTTATTACTCAACAACGGAACGTGACCAAATACATCATGAAACATATCCGGCTCCTCCAAATAATCTAGTTCCTCCATTTTACGTAACCAGCACGTAGCGGTAAACTTCTTTTGAGATAGAAACGTAAAGAAATCCTTTTGCTCACTAATATTTGGAACGGTTTGCAAACTCCAACCTGTAAGTGATTGTAATGCTTTCTCTATTTCGTTGAAATCTGGAATGTTATTAGCAGAAAAACCGATTACATCTAATGCATT
>DMRV01000344.1:7704-12591 GCA_003456455.1 Flavobacteriales bacterium | reverse complement strand
TGAATAAATCTGTTCTGTAGGACGTTGCAACTTTTCGGCTCAACTCAACACTTGAAACTCCTGTATAAGACGAACATTCAATTTACGCTTGTATTCGTCTTGCAACCAGCTCACATAACTCTTAGTAGATTTCGCCAAGCAATGGCTGTACTTACGTGCTCGGTACTCAATTTCATCTTCAAGCAGCTTAGCCAAGTCTTTGGCATCCCATAGATCCTCTGCATTCTCCACACACATTTGCACATGCTGATCTACAGATAAATCAATAACCACTTTAGGACGTTCTGCACGCTTTACAGATTGCTCGTATGCTTCCACAATATCAAAATCAATGTTCTCCGATTTTGCGAATCGTTCACGTATAGCTGCTGGCATTTTGTACTTGAATTGCCGCTGAATTTCTTCGTCAGTCCGAATACTATTCAAATGCATATCCGGATTACGGAAGATGTGATTCCAGTTAATATTAGCTTCCCATAGGCCGAAACGAGCTACGTTATTCCCAAGGTCAATCACAGTAAAATCTCTCTTTTCTCCCAAAACACGTGAACCACGACCAATCATTTGAAAATACAATGTAAGCGAGCGCGTGGCGCGATTGAGTATAATCGACTCAACGCTAGGTTCATCAAAACCCGTAGTTAAAATACCTACCGAAGTAAGAATAGCGTCTGGTGTTTCTTTAAACCACTTTAAAATATCACGTCTTTCGGATGCTGTGTTTTTATTGTCGAGGTGACGAACGTTGTACCCTGCATTCTGAAACGTATCACAAACATGCTGTGATGTTTTTATGCCGTTGTTGAAAATCAGGGTTTTCTTACCTAAACAGTGGTCTTGGTAAGAACTAAGAAGGCGATTCTGCATAGCATAATCGCTGTAAAGTTCTTCGGAAGAACGAACAGTGTAATCACCGTTAATCCCAATATTCAGGGAGCTGAGGTTCAAATCGTAAGCAAACGTTTTGGCCTTTGCCAAATAATTCAAATCAACCAAAGACTGAATAGACTCGCCAACAAGTAGCTCATCATAATTTTCATTCATCGGAAGATTAACATTGGAACTCAATGGAGTAGCGGTTACTCCAAGAATGGTGCTGTCACCAAAAAACTTCAACAGCTTCCCAAAAGAGTTATAATGCGCTTCATCTATAATAACTAATCCGATGTCTTTCATGTCAAAGACATCGTCATTTAGGCGGTTGTTAAGTGTTTCAACCATGGCCACAAAACAATCATAATCATCCTGATCGTCAAGGTCTTTCACCTCACTTGTGATTACCTTATTCCTAACCGTAAATGTGTCGAGCATTCGAGATGTCTGTCCCGAAAGTTCAATTCTGTGTGTAAGAATCATCACTTTCTTACCCGTTTCAAGAACGTAACGTCTTGCTATTTCGGAGAAGATAACGGTTTTACCACCACCTGTAGGCAGTTGAAATAATAGGTTAAACGGGTCCTTCTTCTCCGCCAACTTATCAAAAATGAGGTGTAACGCCCTTTTTTGGTAATCGTATAATTCCTTCCCCACTCCGTTTTTGGAAACCTTTTCAGCCACGCGATGCTCTTTTAAAACCAATTCGCAATGATACGGACTTTCTTAAAAACAGTGCAGTAAAGCTGAATACATATTCAGGAAGTTTTAAACGAATGCTAAAAGTGCGTCCATAAAATCGAAGCAATTCGTCATATTCGCAGATATTCGTAACCCGCATTATTAAAATGAAAGAAAAGATACTCTCACTTCTCGGTTTTCCACCTCCTACTCCACTCAAGAAAACATACGGTCCATGGAAAGACGGCACTTCTGTTGTTGAAAACACGTTGGTTGTAGACGGACGAAACGTAAGTAATGCAACAGCTCTTAAACTAGTTTTCAATCAGCTTCAGGAAGGTGTAAAACCCATTAAAGCCAATGGAAAGGTTTTAATATATTCTGTACAGCCTGAGTTGTTGGAAGACGTTCATCATTCAACTTACCAGCGAGCGTTGGAAGGAATCAGTCGCTCTTTAGCTAAAGAATTAGGCGGTCGTGGAACTACAGTTAACCTAGTGAAACTCCAACCTAACGTAGACCTAAAGAATTACGAAACGGTTAAGGAGTTCTTTACTTCTGGGCGTTCTGCATTTATTACGGGGCAGGCGGTTATAGCAAACGATGCAACGAAATCAGGAAGAGAGCTTTCAGAAAAAATATGCGTGGTAACAGGCGGTGCTGGTGGTATTGGTTCTGCCACTGTAAAACGATTGGCTTCCGAAGGCGCAACTGTGGTGATAGCCGACATGCCACAAATGGAAGAACGGGCAAAGTCGTTATTGAGCGATAAGGTTTCTTTCCTCGGAGCGGACCTTACGGATGAAGTCGCTAGAAAAACGCTTCTCGCAACTATCAAGGAAAAACACGGACGAATTGATGTATTGGTGAACAATGCAGGAATTACGCGTGACAAAACACTTAAAAATATGCCTGAGCATTATTGGGATAGCCTCATTGCCATTAACCTCACCGCGGTCATCAACCTAACCGAAGATGCGCTGGCTATGGGACTCATTCCTGAAGGTGGACGCATCATCAGTACATCTTCTATCTCTGGTATTGCTGGCAACTTTGGACAAACCAACTACACAGCTACAAAAGCAGCTTTGATTGGTTATTCAGCTTCCAAATCAAAAGAACTGAAAGCCAAGGGAATTACAATAAACGCTATTGCTCCGGGATATATTGAGACTGATATGGTTAAGACTATGCCTTTAACCACTCGCATTTTTGCCGAACGTTTAACAAGCCTTGCACAAGCAGGAAAAC
Organism: Flavobacteriales bacterium; assembly: GCA_003456455.1. GTDB lineage: Bacteria > Bacteroidota > Bacteroidia > UBA10329 > UBA10329 > UBA10329. Next base: position 9,786 of record DMRV01000344.1, on the reverse strand, counting down.
CAGAGGACATTGCAGAAGCGATGGCGTTCTTAGCGCATCCTGGTGCTGAATCCATCAATGGACAGGTTCTAAGGGTTTGTGGTGGAAGTTTCTTGGGAGCTTAGAAACTCGCCCTCAGCGATAGAATAAAATTTCTTCCGGGAGCTACAATTCCCGAACTATATGGACGATAGCGCTGGTCACTGATATTTTCTATACCTGCGCTTGCTGTAAAGCGTTGTAGAAATTGATACGAGGCTTTCAGGTTAAGTGTGTACCAACTTGGCGACCAAGGATTTCCATTCTCGTCAACCGCATAAATGTGATCTTTACCCTTTTCCTCTTCGGGTAGGTTTTCGTTCTTAACAGCACCGCTGTACTGGACATTAAACTGCATGTTCAGGTTCTTGTAGCGATAACTCAACCTAGAAACACCAAACCAAGGCGCGGCATGCCTGGATGGACTAGTGCTGCCATCTGCTAACTCCTCTACTCCCACTTGCCAGTTAAAATCAGACGAAAGGCCAAAACCAGCGGGTAACTTCACTTCCAATCCAGCTTGTAAACCATATACATTGGCCACAGCTGCGTTCTGCATGGCCTGAACCTGACTAAGCTCTCCAGTAAACATAATGCTGTCTTGTCCATTCAGTGTAAAATCTCGCCTAACTAGCGCATTGGTCAAGATGGTGTAGTAACCCGTTAAATCGAGTTTAACCACATCTGCGAAAACCTTGGCAATACTTACGTCAACGTTGTAGGCATATTCGGCATTCAGGTTTGGGTTAGGAATAACCACAGAGCCAGGTTCAGAATCGAACACCTTACCAATATCATCCACATTAGGTGCACGGAATGCAGTACCGAAGTTGGCGCTTAACACCCACGTTTTAGTAGGACGATAAACCAAGCCAAAACTTCCTGTAAGCGAACCATTATTGAGTTGAGCTTTTGTAAAAGGAAAGGCATAAAACGTTGTGTCGAAATCTGCATTTAGTAAAAAGTGATTATAGCGCAATCCTGCTTGCAGTGTTACCTTCTTATGCACGCGGTATTGGTCTGAAACATACAGTCCGTAGCTAGACCAATTAGATTGCGGATATCGCGATGCATTTTCAAATGTAACCCCTGTAGAGACATTCTCATTCGTACCTAGGGAAACCACATCATTCCAAATAACCTCTAATCCATAATAGAGTTTATTCTTGCTTCCAATGGATTTCACGAAATCTAAGTTTCCAGAATACGCATAAACATTTTCGATATTGGTTTCGCGCTGTTCTTCATTAAAATTGCGACTGATGCGGCTTTCTTCAAAAAACTGATGTGCTAATCGAAGACTCATCTGGTCATACATCGCGTTGTTTCCCGTGTGCGTAATGCTTAGCGCATTCATCATCCACTTTTGCGGACCGTAACTCCATTCACCATAGCGCGGAAGTCCATTCTCGTAGCGAATCTGCCTATCGTACCTCGCAAAAGATGAGGTCTCTGACCAATGGAAACCGTATTGAATATCCCACTTGTCGTTGGGTGCGTAGCGGAACTTCTGCATCAGGTTTATTTGATTGTAGCCTGATGGTTTCTGAATTCGAGGGTCGTCATTTGTAACTACTACATCTGCACTGTCTTGACGCTGCACGTAAAACGGACGCAAGTATTCATCTGGACCATACGTTCCCATTTTCAAATCGCCATAGCGGCTATAACTTACGCTACTTAACATGGCAAACTTGTTCCAGCCAACACCTACATCAAAATGACCTGTAAACTCGTTATTGGCTGAGGAAAAGCGTGAATTAACCTTGCCAGTTACATTGGGTTTACCATCCAAGGAAAGTTGTGGCGTAAGCGTTTTAAAACTCATCACCCCACCTATGGCATCGCTTCCGTAAATAACAGAACCCGCTCCGAAGAAAATCTCTGTGTTTTCTATAGCCAACGGGTCTAGCGAAATAACGTTTTGCAAGTTTCCCCCACGGAAAATGGCGGTGTTCATTCTAATGCCATCAACAGTATAAAGCAAACGGTTGGTTGCAAATCCACGAATCATAGGGCTACCTCCGCCCTGCTGACTTTTCTGCATGAACACTTTACCCGAAA
>DMRV01000344.1:621-7512 GCA_003456455.1 Flavobacteriales bacterium | reverse complement strand
GCTTGTCCTTTTGCATCGGTAGCAGCAAACAACTTTCCGTTGCCACTCATCAGCGTGGCCATTTCAATGGGCTGTTCGGAGTCGGAATCTTTAACGGTTATAACCTGTGAAAAGGCGGTTACCGTGCAGAATAAAAGAAGGGTAAATAAGGTATGCTTCATTAAGCTATCTGAAATCGCAAAGGTTGCAATAGTCCGCAAAGCACAAAAACCATCCCGAGATGATTACCGATTGTTCGACAATAAAACTTCTGTACTTGATAAAAATAAAATTAATGAACCCATCTGGTCCAATAGTAAGTGAACGAATTGGGTGCAAGTTTTTTCTTTTCTGTACTCCTTTCATTAGCCAAAAAGAAGCTTTTTCCCTTCATAGCAAAAACGTTCCGTTTCGTAGTGGCCAACAACCGATAATTGGTGCCATCATCCGTTGTTATACTGATAGGCATTTCAAAATCCTCTTTTACTCCTGTCCAGCCATAAGTAAAGTAGAGCGAATCGTTACCTGTAGTGAAGTTGTACTCAAGTATTGGTGGTAGCACATCGTACAAGAACTTCTTAAAGAAACTCGAATAGTTGTGTCCTGTGTAGGTATTTACAAAGGAGATGAATTCAGGCGTTGTTACTGTTTTGTACTTGTACTCATTATAAAAGCCTTTAATCACAGCGAAAAACAAACTGTCATTGCTCAGTAGGCAACGATAATTATGTAGGGTAACAGCTCCTTTAGTATAGATATCACCTCCTAGAAATGTGTTGTCATTCACATTGCGTTCACCCACAATTGGCCAAATATTATGGATGCCTTGCATTCCTGATTCAACCGCGTTCAAATACTCATCATGTCCGTATTTCTGTTCTAAAAAGAGGTATTCGGAGTATGTGGCAAAGCCTTCACTAATCCAAGCATCAGCCATATCATTCATAGTAACCGCATTACCCCACCATTCATGAGCAGTCTCATGAACCAACAGATAATCATAAAGCTTATTACCATAACTCCGATTTGACTTAGAGCCATAATTATCTCCGATAGCAATAGCACTCTGATGTTCCATACCAGAATACGGGGCTTCAACCATTCCTACTCCATCTTTTGGGGCCGGGTAAGTACCATACAAACCTTCAAAAACTTCTAGAACTTCTTTCGTTTGTTCGTAATACTTTTTCGCCTTTTCTAAGTTATGAGGGAGCACGTAGTAATCTAGTTGATACTCGTGCCCTTTGTTGGAAAACGTCTCGTTGAAATTGACAAAATTTCCTATGTAAAAAGTGACGCAGTAACTATTGATTGGATAGGAAACGAACCACTCATAGTTGGTGTATTTATCGTCAATGATTTTTGTCGAGCGGAGATTGCCATTAGCAACCGCCTGCAACTTTGAAGGAGACTGAATATTGATAGTCATGGAGTCAGGTTCTTCCGAAAGATGGTCTTTACAAGGCCACCATGAACTGGCACCTAAATGCTCGCACGCCACGCCAATCCACGGCTTCCCTCTCTTTTCACTCCAAACAAACCCTCCATTCCAAGGTGCCATAGCCGCAACCCTGGGTTTGCCAAAATAGGTGACTTCTACCACCTGATTGGAGCCAATAGCTAATTCCTTATCGAACTTTACGAAGATTGCGTCATGAACTCTTCTATAGGCTAGCTCTTTGCCGTCATTCCTGATGGATTTGATAGTGAAGTTTTCTGTAAGATCAATCTGTATTTCATCCGTTTCTTCAACTACATTGAAATGAATGTCATTTTATCCCTCAATAGACTTCTTGTTAGGGATGACCTTTACAGTAAGATTGTAATAGAAAACATCATAACAAGTTCGCTCATGTCTCAGCGCTCCGCGCAACGAATCTTTGAGAGAAAACACTGGTTTAAAACCCCGCGATTCATCCAAGCTTTGTGGATTGGCGAGCCCATCAACTAAGAATTCAACTCGGTACTTTTTGTCAGCCCACCATTTCACAAAACCTGAGCTCTCTTCAAAACTGAGCTTTTTATTCATTAAGAAATCCTTCTCTGCTCCTACAATATCATTGAGATGCAGCCTGCTCAACCCACGATTGTAATACATGGCTTACTTACGAGGATATTTTGCAATGAAACCATCCATACTAGAAGTGGCTTCATGGGCACTCACCCTTCTCAGGTTATTGTAAACCCTGTCAAACTCTTTTGAATATTCAGTTTTTATATCTGTCCACTGAGCAGATACAGAATAACCAGACAGCGTAGACACCAGTAACAAGACTCAGAACTTGGTCATTATCAATGAACCTATGTCTCTAAACTTAGTACACAACCACCCCATTTACCGTTCCTCCTGATAATACAGCTTGTAGTATTTACGGCCATCATCGTCCTTTCCTTTTTGGATAAGGGTTTTGTCGCCATGGATATACAACGAGAAGTTCTTGTCTAGTTTAAGAATGCTCTTAAAAACACTTTGCTGCTTTTTTACTGCTGGGGTAGAAATATCAAACGCATCAGCAATGTACATTTCGCGCTCTTGCTGGTACTCTTCTTTGTATTGCTTAAACTGATTAACCACATCTGGCTGAATGATAACCTCCGCCTCAAATTCGCTCATATCAAAGCTGTCTTGTTCTTTGAAAAACGTCATAGAACGATTGAGTAAATCAGCTTGGTCGGTTCTATCCATATCAAAGTGCTTAGGTAGCTCTTTGGTGATAAAATCCTTTGTCATGGCCAAGGTTTCGCGGGTTTGATAGAACTCGTCTTCACGCGGTTTTACGTGCAAGAAATCATCTACCCAATACTGAGCATCGGCTCCCTTGCTGGTCTTATCAACAATAGCAACCACGTATCCTTTTTCCTTATCAGAATTGAAGATGATAGCACCTTTATCCAGTTTATTGATGTTTACTCCTTGGTCCGTTCTTACGCTAAAACCTTCGTTTTCTGGGTTGGCTTTTAAGAACGTGTCTTTGTTCTCAGATTTAAACAATCCAATAGCATCTACTAATTGTCCATCCTTAAGACAGTGATGAAAGAATACGGTGTAAAATTCACCTCCCTTCATGTTGGGATGGGTGCTGGCTTCAAACAAGTGCTTAGCCAAGTTTACCGACTGCTCATGCAGGTTTTCTGGATTCTCGAAAATGGCGCTTACGTACGTAAACACCTCATTCAAGCTTAATTCGCTTTCGTGAAAGAGTTTGAAGTATTCCGCTGTTTTAAGTGGCGCTTTAAAATACTCTTGTAAGGCTTCGGTAAGCTCCCAGTTTAGCACCAACGGCTGGTTAGAAAGCACCATGCCTTCTTCATTGGTCTTGTTACCTACTCTGTGTACCGAAATGTGGTCTATGCTACCTAGTGCATTCTCTTCTGCCATTGCTTACTTTTTGGAAGGCGGAAGGTAAGGAAGATGATTGTTTTTCTATCTGATAAGACCTGAGAGGTTTTAGAAACCCAGTAAGTCTTGACGGCAACTTTTTCGCTATGCAGTTTGCAGTAACTCCTTTTCAATTACTTCCTTAAATCCTTGTTTTGGCATTGCACCAGGCTGCATCATTGGTTGTCCTTCAGACGGAATGAACAGTATGCTTGGAATGTTACGGATACCAAACATAGCCGAAAGTTCTTGTTCTACTTCGGTATCTACCTTGTAAATGTCCACTTTACCTGCATATTCGGTGCTCAACTCTTCCATAATGGGCGAAACCATTTTACACGGACCACACCAATCTGCATAGAAGTCGATTATTGCAGGGCGCTCGCCTTTGTATTTCCACTCTTTTTCGGTGGTGTAATCGAAAATATCACTCTTGAATTTATCTACTGTTAAATTGATTGTTGCCATAACGTTCTGTTCTTATTTGTTCGAAAACAAAGGTAGGTTGAGGTGTTATAGCAGAGTGTGATTCTCATCACAAGAAGAAGAAAAATGAAGCATCCAAAACTTCGAAAGGATGAGGAAATAGTTACAGATTTACGCCAAATAAGTATCCCACTAAAGCGGTAAGCCCCATAGCAACTGTTCCCCAGAATGTGATTCTTGCAATTGCTTTAAAAATGCTAGAACCACCTGCTTTAGCGGCTACTGTTCCCAGTGTAATAAGGAATAGAATGGAAAAACCGTACAGGTAATATTCCATGTGCGTAAGCGGGAGAAACAAGGCAACAACCATAGGAAGTGCTCCGCCAACCATAAATGCAGCGCCAGAAGCCAATGCAGCCTGTATAGGATTGGCCTGACTTATTTCATTTATGCCCAATTCGTCTCTAACGTGCGCAGCCAATGCATCGTGTTCTGTTAATTCTTTTGCAACCGTTAAGGCAGTTTCTTTACTCAACCCTCTTTCCTCATAAATTTTGGCCAAAAACTGCAGTTCCAACTTAGGAGACTCCTGTAGTTCTATCTTCTCCCTTTCAATATCGGCACTTTCAATATCGGTTTGAGAGCTAACCGAAACGTATTCTCCAGCCGCCATAGATAAAGCTCCAGCCACCAAACCGGCTAATGTGGCCAGAATAATGGGGTCTCTAGTTGTACTAGCCGCTGCAACTCCAATAGCAATACTTGCCGTGGAAAGAATACCATCATTGGCACCAAGCACAGCGGCCCGCAACCAATTGCTGCGGTGTATGTAATGGTTGTGCAAATAATTCTCCGACTCTTCTAAATTGCTTTCCATTGATTTAGTCTTGATTTGAAATACCCCGGCAAGTAAGGCTAATTCGGGCTTTTAGTAGTTGCCATTTTTTCGGGCAACTCAAACTCGCTTTTCGAAAGCTCCATTGGTTCTACAGAAATGGCTATGCTTGTTAACGTCAATTCAGGATGATCCACAACCATTTTTAGTGGAATGGCCTTTGCTTTCTCTAAAAAGCTGTACCAATTGCCGTACTTATGATTTTCAAACAGTTTTGCATCTATAGCTAGTTTTCTACTGTAGTAGTATTTCTGTATTCCGCTTGTACAGTTAAGCACCAGTTCGTCACACTTATACCCCAGAACTTCAACCACGTTTCGGTTTATTTCAAAAGAAAGAACGCTGTCTGTATTTAAGGCTGCATCATTCCAGAAAGCAAGTTCAGAATTTAACATTTTACGGTACAGTTTATTCTCCTGATTTCGGTACAATTGCCATTCCATAAACTTGCCATTCATACTCGATTTGTAATCTCCATCTTTAATCAGGTATGTCTGGTTATCCCCCATCATTTCTTGCAACTTCTCGCTTGGGAATTGTGTGTTTTTACTCTCGTAGGTGTTTTCGTAAACAACTCTCCCTTCAAAGAGTTGAGCAGAACAAAATGTTGTGATTAGCACGAGTAACGTCAGCGTCAAAAATGTTCTCATTCAGGTATTGTTTAAATGGCGTTTTAGGAAAGTGTAAGTTACAGAAGATGATTGTTTTTCTTGGTTAATCTATAACCAAAGGATTGCGCGCATGTAGCCAAACCAACTATACTTAGGAATAAGCAAGCGTTGTACTGCTTAGTGGAAAAAACTTCAATCTCCTGATACTGGCTTAGGAACTTCCGGAATCTTGTAAAAATGAACTCTCAAGTAAACCTCATGACTTCCCCTTGAGAAATCCTTTACAGCACTGGTGTTTATATCATACGAATAACCAACTGTAAACCACTTGAGTTTGAACTGGGCTGCCACTGTTACCGCATCGTCTATTCGGTAACCAACACCGATTTGTACGCCCTCAAACACCTTCCCTAGATCTCTGCCACCGAACCCATAATTGCGCATCAAACTGGGTAGAGGCCGCATCCGTTTTTAGGAATGTGATAGGCTTTAACAGAAGATGTTTCCCCAAATGCGCTTCGTAGCTTGAATAAAAATAATAGTGCCTTGCTACAGTGTATTCCGACACCGCATTGCTATCGCTGTACTTAAGCGTTGGTGCGGTAAGGTGTTTGGTACTAAAGCCAATAGCAAGCCTTTTCCATCTATAAGCCAAACTCAGACCAAGGTCGAAAGTCATGGCTCTGCCTTTCTCCGAAACAATATTCGGGTCGCCACCATCAATTGGGTCTAATTCAGAACCATCTAAGGTGTTCAGCAGCAAACCCATTTGAATACCTGGAATGAGGTGATGCTCTCCTATTCTACCATCAAAGGCGTAATTAATAACTGCAGCTCCGTTGTATTGCGCACCGAGTTGGTCCGACAACAAGGAAATACCAATCCCGCTCCGTGCCTTTTCTATGTTGTATGAAGCATTGATTAACGTGACTACAGGCGCTCCATCAAACCCAACCCATTGTTGACGGTGCTGGGCAATGACATTTAGCTTATAGTCATTGATAACAAAAGAGGGATTTACATAACTATTTAACTCGTTATTAAAGGTGAATTGCGGGTCTTGCTGGGCAGTGGCAAAAACTGGAATTAGCAGAAGCAAGAACAAACGAAGTATTGATTTCATCCTTTAGAATCTAAGAATCACAAAGTACAATAAAACTAGCCACTGCTTAGGCTGAACTAAATAGCTATGAAAAACAAAGACTATCGCTTACTGTTTTCATTTGAAAAATGGTCAACTTATGCCCGCACATTCACCTCATTTCAGTGCTGTGGTGTAGCCCTCACACCTCCATTTATCATCTGAACTTCTCCTTTGGTCTGGTATATCTCTTTTACAGGTAACTGGTGCGCCACCAACTGTGCATGTAGCGTAGTTAGTAATTGGTCTGGGATAATGGTGCGTTGCTGCTCTTGGTAGCCAGGTGTAGAAACAAGCACAGTAAAAGGTTTCTTTTGGTGTTGTTTTGGAATGGCAAGACTGAAGCGTCCGTCTTGGTCGGTTTCCGTTTGATAGAGCGAACCTTTTATGCTAATGGTAGCCAAACACACAGCTTTACCTGTATGCATATCGGTAATTCTCCCTACTACTTGCTTGGTGT
>DMRV01000344.1:0-542 GCA_003456455.1 Flavobacteriales bacterium | reverse complement strand
GCTGTTGCTGTGAGTACAGATAGCAGCGAACCAACCGTTATGGCACGAAACCGCGGACTAACCAACGATTGCTGAGGAAGATTATACGTCCGCAGTTGCTCTGGTCTAAACTGACCACAAACTTTTGTAGGTGCATTTTTGAACTAGGCTACAATCTGCGCATCAGTCTTATTAGCAAATGACACCACTTCTTTTTCGCAGCTGTGACAAAATCTGCCCTGCTCTGTAGGTGACATATTATCCCAATTCTCGTGGCATGGTTCGGGTATGTGTAGTGCAATGGACTTTGGCTTTCTCATAGTATGGAGCGTTTGTTTCCATATGGATGTCACACAAAGAAGGATTCCATAAAGCAGACTGCAGCAACACCTTCCATTTGTATAGTTTTCAGAACCTTGGGCTATGCTGCTAAAAGCCTATTTTCAAACTTTCAATTAGTAACAGCCACAAACTAAACGAACGTGTATGGCACGCAAATTTCATTACAGCCCTCCTATTGTTTCTAATAATATCCTGTTTGTTTTATTGCTTGGCTTGTTCCT
>DMRV01000337.1:2380-4975 GCA_003456455.1 Flavobacteriales bacterium | reverse complement strand
AGAAAAAGATTTATTATTCCACATTCGACATTGTTTTACATAGGATGCATATGAAAAGTCTCGGTTGCTACAGTTTCTTCTCCTTCATGATCGGAAACAATTGCCTTAAACGTAAAATCCGAATTCACACTCGTAGTAAACATGGTGTCTACCAAAAGACTAAAAACCGAACCATGAGAATGGCCGTACTTTAAGTAAACCTCCTTAGAATCGTGCTCTCGAACAACTGAAATGACTATTTCATGAAGCTCAAAATCATCTCTAGCTTCTAATCGTAGTCTTATTGGCATTCCACTTATATAAGGATTTTTTGTAGCCAAAGGACTCATCATAATTATTACGGGAGCATTATTATCCTCTATCGTATTACAAGATGAAGCTCCCAAAACAACAAGCCCAATAAGAGCTAAAAGTGAAATTAAATTTTTCATTAAAATGAACTTAATGCTGTTTACACTTGAGTTAAAGGAGAAATAAAATTGAAAAATTGACTTGGTGCTTGGGCGTCACCTCACCTCCGCCTAGGTTGTAACCAACAGGAAGCCCGTATCCTACAGATGAAATAAATCTCTTGTAGCCAACCTGTAGTTCCGCCCGCGTTGTAAGCATATAACCACCCGTTTTAATTTGGCGCCTGCGATTATCAATATCCGCGTGAGCGTAATCTCCACTTAGAGCCAGCTGCGGCATAAAGGTTAGATTTCTGAATGTTGTCCAGTAAAATGCACCAACAAGGCCAGTTACTCTATCACCAAATTTATAACCGTACGCATTAGTTGCATTCAACCGATAATTAACCATACTAGAAATACCCCAACGTTGTACCCTAAGAATGTATCGGAGATTAATATTCGGGTCCCAACTACCACTCCCTGGTTGCAAGTTGGGGTGAAGCACTTCGTTGTTTTGTTCTAATCTGCTGGCTCCTGTTGGCATCTTCAATCCAGCACCAATAAGCAAGTTGTGGCGCACCTTTTTTCCAATAGTATCGGGTGTAGAAAGCAAAGTATACATCCCCGCAATGGTTGCATCTCCCAAACCACTCCCCGTAAACTCACCACTAACATTAGATGCTTGATTTCGGTAGGTATATGGCAATGAAGCAAGAATTTGCACCCTTCTGTGTGGCACGTATCTACCAAAAAGCTCCGCAGTATGAAAGTGTTCTGCGCTTCGTTCTTGTTCCTCTGTATCAAAAAGAGAACTTAAATGCTTGGTTTGGAAATACTGGTAATTATAGCGCAAACCAACAAAGTGTTTTCCAAACTGCGGAACGATACCCATAAAACCGCTTGACGCACAACTACACTGATCGCAGGCTTGTACACTCAAACTTGACATAGTCAAAAGACTAAGCCCAAGAATGAACTGTTTCATTAGAAAATTGAATTAAGTTAAAATACGACCAGCGGTCGTAAGCTCTTTAACTAAAACAGTCTGTGGTGGATGGAAAATGGAAAATGAGACATCAACTCCGTGGAGAGCGGAAAAACAGGGAACATTAATGACTGAAGGCTTAAGCCAATTCCAACTGAACGAAGCGGACTTTTTATAGAAAAGAATTACCTCTTTCAGATTTTGAGGTAAAACTGGTGTATCTTCTGATTGCTCTTCTGATTTTTCTAACTGCTTAGAAAGGTGACACTTTCCGTTGCAGGTATTTTCCGCTACATCTTTCTTAATACACAGCGTTTTGCTGATAAAGTCTTGATTGACAGCAAAATCTAACAAAATCGCACTCTTCAGAAATACATTACTGAAAAGTAAACCAATAAGAATGAATGCTGTAATAGTGCGTAGCATTGCTGCAAATATACTGTTCACCTAAAAAAAGTAATATGACACTTATCACTTAATCCGACACGAATTGATTTCAGCACGAATTCAACGGAAAAACGAGCAGATGTGTACGACATTTAGGACACCAAACAATCAATAACTTCTAGTTCCAAACTCCCCCCCCCTTCAACTCCGCTAACCTCTCCAACTCCCAAACACGAAAACGCTCCATTAATTCTTCGCCATCTGTTCCCATCATTGGCTCTCCAAAAACGATATGTGCCGTTGTTGACCACTTTTTAAAGTTGCGAGCAAAATGAGCTCCAATCGGGTCATCGCCAACCCAAGCCATATCAGATTTCTCGTAAAAAATGGCGGTTGGAATTATGAGAAACCCTTCCTCAGCAGCGTTATAAAACATGCCCGGCTTTAAGGGCAACAGGCCGTTACCATCGCCTGTGGTTCCTTCGGGAAATATGATAACTGAACGGCCATTTTTAATACGTGTAGAAATCTCATCCTTAGTTTTCTGACGGCTTTCCTTGTCGTTTCTATCAACGTAAACCGTGTTTACAGCACTTGCGCCCCAACCCACAAGCGGCATCTTTTTCACTTCAGCTTTAGCTACAAAAACGGTAATCGCATATTTGGGAATCAGCCAAATATCAATGTATGATTGATGGTTCGACATCATCAACCCAACTTTTGGTTTTTCTCCGTGCAAAACGGTTTTCACACCAAATACTTTGAGCATAACCACCGACCAAAATCGCTGAGTCCCGAGGGCAAATCGATGTCCGAAAGGAATACCACCAA
>DMRV01000337.1:0-2339 GCA_003456455.1 Flavobacteriales bacterium | reverse complement strand
GTTGCGCGTAACTTGCGACCGCAAATATCTAAACCACAGCGAATATGAAAAACCTAGTTATAATTGGGCTTTTGGCGTTTATAGCCATTTCGGCAAACGTGCCCAATGAGACCAAGATTGGCTATGTATACATGGAAATGGTGATGAACAATATGCCTGAAGCGCAGGAAATGATGCTTATCGTTGATAAGTTCTCAGCCGAAAAACAGGCAGAAGTTGAAAAGAAGAAAGCGGTCTTCATTCAGAAAACAGAAATCTTTCAGAAAAAATCGCAATCAGGAGAATTAACTGAAGCAGGAAAAATCATTGCTCAGAACGAACTGACTTCATTGAGAAAAGGGCTGGAACAATTGGTAAGCACCAACGAACAGGAACTTTACGCCAAGCGAGGAGAATTACTATCTCCCATTGCCAAAAAACTAGAGGCGGCAATGGATGAAGTTGCTGCATTAAAAGGATACAAATATGTTCTCAGTTCTGCGGATGGAACGGGAAATTCCATCATGGTTGTTGCTCCAGAAGCAGACGACCTAACCCAAGAAGTGATGAAACACTTGGGAATTGAAATGAAGTAAGATTTAGAATCATTGACGACCATCAAACCAGAACATTTCATGCTTCGGGCGTTGGAACTGGCACAACTAGGTTTGGGCTCAGTTGCACCGAATCCTTCTGTTGGATGTGTAATTACGTACAAAAATGAAATTATTGGCGAGGGCTACACCAGTCCGCATGGCGGCAATCATGCTGAGGTAAATGCCATTAACTCCGTTGAAGACCAATCTCTTTTACCAAATTCTACGCTTTACGTAACGTTAGAACCCTGTGCTCATTTTGGCAAAACACCACCATGCGTCAATCTCGTGGTTGAGAAGAAGATTAAACGTGTTGTAATCGCTTGCCTAGACCCTTTTGCACAGGTAAATGGTTTAGGAATAAAGCGATTGATTGAAGCCGGAATAGACGTGAGATTGGGAATGTTAGAGACTGAAGCACGAGAACTAAACAGACGCTTCTTCACATTTCATCAGAAAAAGCGACCATATATTATTCTGAAATGGGCTGAAACTGCTGATGGCTTTGTGGATAGTATTCGTGCCAATTCCACCGAGCCTTCATTAAAAATCACTTCAGAAGCCGCCAACATTCTCGTGCATAAATGGCGGGCAGAAGAAGCGGCTATCATGGTTGGGAAAAACACGGCTTTGCTAGACAATCCTAGTTTGACAACTCGGAAATATGAAGGCAAGAACCCAATTAGGATTTTGTTGGATGGAAAGCTGGAAACGCCAAGCGATTCAAACATTTTTAATAATGAAGCAGAGACTATACTTTTCTGCGAAAGAGAAAAGGAAAAAGGAGAAAGGAAAAAGGAAACTGAATTAATTGAAGTGAAAAGCGTTCGTGATTTGAAATCCACTCTAACCGAACTGTACAACCGCGACATTCAATCTATGATTATAGAAGGTGGGCCATCTCTTCATGCTTCGTTTTATGAAGCTGAACTTTGCGATGAAATCAGACGTTTTATTTCCCAAACAACTATTAAAAATGGCGTGAAAGCAATTGAATTAAACGTATCTCCAGAATTTGAAACCAATGTTGGTAACGACCGCTTACTTACCTACCGAAACCGATGATTCCTTTAGTATTAAGTATTCTATCGTCATCAGTTCTGTTGGTGATTTTCAAGTACTTCGACAAGTTTAAAGTGCAAACATTTCAGGCCATCACAATCAATTACATTGTTGCTGCTGGGTTGGGGTTTCTAATGACTCCTGTCACTCTACATCCACACCAGATTATAGCCAAACCATGGGCATTGAGCGCTTTCGTCATTGGCAGTTCTTTCGTTGGCGTGTTCTACCTAATGGCGCTTTCTTCGCAAAAAGTGGGCGTGGCTGTAAGTTCAGTGGCAAACAAGATGTCGCTGGTTATTCCCGTAACGGCCGGTTTTATTCTATACAATGAATCGTTAGCAGGATTGAAAATTGTTGGAATTCTACTTGCCATCATCGCGGTAACGCTTGTTACCATTCGTAAATCTAACGGTGTCAAACTCAAGAAAAAGTATCTGTTTCTGCCAATTTTGATTTTTCTTGGGAGCGGATACCTCGATACCTTTTTGAAGTACGTGCAAACCGTACAATTGAGTGAAGGAGAAATAGAAGTTTTCTCAGCATCATTGTTCGTTATTGCAGCCACAATTGGAAGTTTGATTTTGCTCGGAAAGCGCATTTTCAAAGGAGACACGATAGAGACGAAAAGCATCGTGGCTGGTTTCGCGCTAGGCATCCCCAACTACTTCTCCATATATTTTTTGCTAAACGCATTGAATT
>DMRV01000103.1 GCA_003456455.1 Flavobacteriales bacterium | reverse complement strand
ATTTTTCATGGCTTGGAATTTCCTATGATTAGACAACAATTGTACCAACAGCTAATTCTACTTTTTGATGAATTGAAGACGCATCGATTGCTCTTCTCCATTTTGGATTCTCACAAGTGTCACACCTAAATTTTCCAAATCCAACTCGTACACGATTTTAGATGGAAAATCGTTCTTAGGGTCTTCAAAAACAGCCGTTTGATTGCTAAATTCCGTCAGTAAGAAATGTGCTGTTTTATCTGAGAGAATCGCAACGTAAGACAAATCTCCATTCCGATATTTAATGCTCAATTCTTCTTGAAATACGATTTTGTTATCAAGCATTGTAATTCCAGTCCCAACAAAAGTAGAATCATCTTTAACCTTCCACGTTTCTGTTGTTGTGGACGGACCTTCAACCATTTCCCATTCTCCAAGAATCCAATTCAGTTCATCAAGGCTTTGTCCTAAGGAATACGAGATGGTTAGATTAAAAGCAAGAAGAATACTGATTGCCGATTTCATCTTAGTCCTTGAAATCAGGAGTCTGTTTACTCATGGCCGCCATAAATGCAGCGGTCAAATCATCAGAAAGTAGCATGGCAGAGTTCCAAACTGCCATGTGATGTAAGCCATCCGCAACCGAATGGTCTCTAGTGTGTCTCAAAATTTCCTTTGTTCCTCTAATAGAAATCGGGGATTTTGAAGCAATTGTTTCTGCCAGTTTCTGAACTTCAGAAAGTAGTGTTTCCTTATCTGTAAAATGATTGTTTACCAAGCCGATTTCTTTAGCTTCAGCAGCACCAACTTTTCTACCTGTGTATGCCATTTCTGCCACAATAGCAGGTTTTACAAATTTTGGTAAACGCTGAAGTGTACCAAGATCGGCCACCATTCCCATGTCAATTTCCTTGATAGTGAAGTAGGCATCGTCAGAACAATAGCGCAAGTCACAAGCTGCTATAATATCAACACCGCCACCAATACAACCGTTGTGAGTAGCAGCTAAAACGGGCTTAGAGCATTTCTCAATGGCATTTATGCTCTCTTGCAGTTCATGAATGAAGTTGAGAATCTTCTCGCTTCTTCGTCCTCCACATTCAATATCCTCTAAATTTTTAACCGACATCAACATTTGAAGGTCGATACCCGCGCAAAACAATTTTCCTTCGCCAGAAAGAACCGCCACACGTACTTCAGGCTCCTTGTCAATAAGCTCGAAAATGGCTTTGAGTTCCTTCCAAGTTGTTTCGTTAAAAGAGTTAACCTTTTCGGGACGGTTGATGACGACATGCGCCACTTTGTTTTCTACAGTGTATTTAAAATGCTCGTAAGCCATAGGGCGTTTTATTAAAAAAGGCCGCACAATTTGTGCGGCCTTTGATGATTAGTTCAAATATTCGGTTTTTAGCTCGAGCGTTAACCTGTGATCGCTTAACAAACGCTTTGTAAGTCCAATTGATTTTGGCAATTCGTACTCGAAATAATATTCGAATGCTGCTTGCTTTCCTTTGTAGAAGTTCAATTCTTCTCCTGATGGATTTTCTGCAAGTTTGGCTTCAATCACTAATGCTTGCTTCAACCATTGCCATGCAACAGCAAGAATTCCAGCATTTTCTAAATAAAGCGTGGCATCAGCCAAGAAAACTTCTGGTTTCTCGCTTTGCGCCAAACCCATCAGTTTCATGGTTACTTCTTGGAATTTCTGAGCTGAACCTCCCAACTTAGTGGCATAAGGTTTCAACGCTTCAACAGCCATTCCAGCCATGATGGTTTCTTGCAGTTCAGCACCAAATGCGATTACGGCAGCGCCCATTTTCATGGTTACTTTTCTTCCCAAAAGGTCCATGGCCTGGATTCCCGTTGTACCCTCATATATAGGGTTGATTCGCGTATCTCGGTAATACTGCTGTAATGGGAAGTCAGAGCAGAATCCTGCTCCACCCAAAACTTGCATTCCTTGGCTTGTACTCTGCACACTTATTTCCGCTGGGTAAGATTTAGCCATTGGAGTGAGTAAATCAAGAAGTAATTTGTACTTCATTGCATCTTCACCTTCAGATCCTTCGGCCAAATCTGCATACATAGCACACTGACAAACTAATGCCAAACTACCTTCCATTGTAGATTTCTGGAACAAAAGCATTCGCTTTACATCAGCATAGTTTATAATCATCTCCATTGGAGTTGTTGCGTCCTGGTTAGAAACTGTTCGTCCTTGAGGACGCTCGTTAGCGTATTCCAACGAAGCATAATAAGAAGCAGAAGAAAGTGCAGAAGACATCATCCCAACACTAATTCGTGCACCGTTCATCATTTGGAACATATAACGTAAGCCGTTATGAGGTTCTCCAACCAACCAACCTTGACAATTGTCATTATCACCCATAACTAAGTGAGTAACGGGACAACCTTTCATTCCCATTTTTTCTTCAAAACCAGCTGTGAAAACATCATTGTAAACCAATGCCTCATTTTCTATTCTGTGTTTTGGAACAACAAAAAGAGAGATTCCTTTTGATCCTGTTGGGCCACCATCAATCTTGGCAAGCATTAAATGAACTACGTTCTCAACTCCATCATGATCTCCTGCTGAGATGTAAATCTTATGCCCTTTAATTTTATAAGAACCATCGCTAACTTCGGAAGCAGTTGTGTAAATATCTCCCAACGAGCTACCTGCGTGAGGCTCCGTTAAGGCCATTGTTCCTTGCCATTCGCCAGAAAACATTTTAGTCATATAGGTCTCTTGCAGTTCTTTAGAACCGAATGCAGAAATAAGTTCAGCAGCACCCATCGTTAAACCAAAATAAGATGCAGCAGAAGTATTTGCGGCATGAAATATAAAGTTGGCCGCGCTGTAAACAACAGAAGGCATTTGTTGTCCACCGTGCTCAAAATCTTCTTGGGCTACAATCCAACCAGATTCACCCACCTCTTTCATGATGTTCTTTACATCTGGATGAACATGGACAATGCCATCACCCATTTCAGGTTTTTTCTCATCCATTTCCGTGTATATGGGAAAAAGAAGATTGTCTGAAAGTTGCTTGGCTGAATCAAGCATCATATCAAAACCATCTTTGGTGTGTTCCGAATATCTGCTGAATTTGGTAAGCTGTTCTACATTTAAAACTTCGTGGAGCTGAAAGCGCAGGTTGCGCATGCTCATATACTTCTCTGCCATTTTTAATTTGTGTTAAACTAGATAGGCGACAAAAATATTAGAATTAGCGAATGGCAACCATTCGGTTAAACACATTTAGAAACATGTGTCTTACTAATTGCTTCTAAGTTCTATGTGGTCGTCTTTTAATAAAGGTTATTTTTGACTCAACTCATAAACACAAAGCAAAACGGAATGAAAAAAGTATTATTATTTGCTCTTATTGGAGGAGCAATAGCATTGGTATCTTGCGGAAACGGACCAAGCGCTGAGGAAAAAGCTGCTTTAGAGCAAGCAAAAATGGATTCTATTAAAGCTGTAGAGCAAGCTGCCCTTGATGCAGAAGCTGCTGCGGCTGTGGCTGCTGCCGAAGCAGAAGCTGCTGCATCGGAAGTTGTGGAAGAAGTAGTAGAAGAAGTAGTTGAAGAGGCTTCTAGTATGATTGAAGGTAAGAAGCAACAGGCTGAGGAAGAAAAAGGTCAGAGCATTATTGAGGGTAAGAAGCAAAAGGCGGAAGCTAAGACTAATGGAGAAAGCATTATTTCTAAAAAGAAAGGAAAGGGGAATTAATTTTCAGTTTTATTCAACCTAACTTAAGAGGGGAAGACTTTTGTCTTCCCCTCTTTTCGTCTCCTAGCTTACTTGGTGGTTAGTTGCTTTTGAATTAGATGCATAAGTCTCGTTTTAGATTAGCGCATAACTCGAAATAAAAAGTTGTCTATCTTCATGAATGCCGCGCATACAAGTATCTAATTTCTTCTCATTAGTATCTACTAAGTTCAACGCAGTTTGCACCATTAGTTCTTACAAAAGGTATAAAAAAAGGGGTGCTCAGAAGAACACCCCTTTTTAATAAAACAAACTTACAATTACTGCTTAGTACAAGTCATTATGCAGCTATCCGAATCAGTTCCGTCAGTCACTGTGTAAGTAATTGAAAGAATAGTTCCAGCAATTTGTCCTGACCCGCTAAAAGTAGCAGTAGATCCACCACTCTGACTTGCGAAAGTAACGCTGTTACCATCAACTGTTCCAACTAAGTCAACACCGAAATCTCCGAAGTTTTGTACTACAACCTTATCCATTCCAGTTGCAGAAGTTGAAACTGTAATGTTATAAGTGTAGGGTCCAGAGGTACAGACTTCAGAAACAGTATAAGAAGCTAAAAACTCAGCTCTTGAAAGAGTTGCGCAATCTGTACCTTCGAAACCAGCGTCACAAACGCAATCACCATCAAGGCATTTTCCGTAATCCCCACACTCAACATCAGTACATGCATCCGTATCACATGATGTCATTCCGATAGTTGCAATAGCAGCTACTCCTAAAATTTGAAAAATTCTTGTTTTTAATTTCATTTTGTTCTGTTTTAGTTTTTTGATTGAACGGGTGCAAATGTAGGAAAATTGAACACTTTGAAGTTTGATAATGTCCCACTTATACAGTACTTATTGTGAATAAGCACTTATTCCTGAATTAATCCTGTTAAAGAACAGGTAAGCGTTTGACTACTTGAAGTAACTAATGTGTACTCAATTGTTAAGGTTCCATTCCTAAGCTCCCCCGTTCCATTTACGCTTGAGCCATTTCCGGTTTGGTTTGTGAAACTGACAGATGTTCCATTCACCACTCCGGTAATTTCAAAATCGAAATCGCCAAGGTTGCTCAGCGTAATTTCGGTTAGTGTTTCAGAATCAGCACTAATGGTAATATCGTAGTAGAAATCTCCCAGGTTGCAGCTTTCAGTTACAGAATAGGTTCCAACAAATGCCTGTCGTTGCTCTGTGGCACAATTTGGACCTTCGAAACCTGATGTACAGGCGCATTCGCCAGATTCACAAATACCATCGTTCAAGCAGGTAACTTTTTCGCAAGCATCAGGGGAACAAGAGGCTAATCCAAGTGCTATAAGTGTTGTTAGAGCAAGCAGCAGGTTCTTCATTAAGGTCAGTTTGTCTGATTGTGAACAAATGTAAATGAACTTTCCATTTACGTCTTAGCTGTGTAGCGTCAGCCCTTTTTCTACATTTGAAACCAACAAACGGAGAATGGATTTTAAGAAAGGACTACGGACCGATTCGCAGCTTTTAGAACTGTATAGACAACTTTTGAAGCCGCGGCTGATAGAGGAGAAAATGCTCGTTTTACTTCGGCAAGGAAAAATCAGTAAATGGTTTTCTGGCATTGGACAAGAAGCCATTTCTGTTGGTGTTGCAGCTGCGTTAGATGCAGACGAATACATACTTCCTATGCACCGGAATCTGGGGGTTTTTACTTCACGTGGAATTCCGCTAAACAGACTGTTTGCTCAGTTTCAGGGCAAAGCAAGTGGTTTTACAAAAGGTCGAGACCGTAGTTTTCATTTTGGCTCTAAAGAGCATCATATAATCGGCATGATCTCTCATTTGGGTCCGCAAATGGGCGTTGCAGATGGAATTGCTCTTGCTCAAAAACTGGATGAAACGGGAAAGGTTACCGCTGTTTTTAGTGGCGATGGTGGAGCTAGTGAAGGCGATTTTCACGAAAGCATCAATGTGGCTGCAGTGTGGAACTTGCCGGTCATTTTTATTGTTGAGAATAACGGTTATGGATTGAGTACGCCAAGCAATGAGCAGTTTCGTTGCAAGCAGTTTATAGATAAGGCGATTGGGTACGGTATTGAAGGTGTGCAGGTAGATGGAAACAACATCTTAGAAGTGTTTGAGGCCGTTTCTAAACTAAAGACTGATATTAGTAAGAATCCACGGCCTGTTCTTTTGGAGTGCATGACCTTTAGAATGCGTGGTCATGAGGAAGCTTCAGGAACCAAATATGTTCCGAAGGAACTTATGGAAATGTGGGCTCTAAAAGACCCTCTGGTCAACTATCAGAGCTTTCTGAGAGAGCAAAATATTCTATCCGAGGAGTTGGAAGTGAAGTGTAAGCAAGAGATCATGGCAGAAATTACTGCTGGACTTGAAGTTGCTTATGCTGAAAGTGAGGTTGAGTCGAATGCAGGATTAGAAATAGCAGATGTTTATGCTAATCACGTACATCAACCAATTGAGGCTGCTTCGGAGAAAACTGAAAAGCGGCTGATTGATGCAATTTCTGATGGACTTCGGGAAGCTATGATAAAGCATT
This sequence comes from Flavobacteriales bacterium, assembly GCA_003456455.1. Lineage (GTDB taxonomy): Bacteria > Bacteroidota > Bacteroidia > UBA10329 > UBA10329 > UBA10329. The sequence continues at coordinate 4,399 of DMRV01000103.1, read as the reverse complement.
CTGACCTTATTCTCATGGGACAGGATATTGCAGATTATGGTGGTGTTTTCAAGATAACTGAAGGGTTTTTAGAGCAATTCGGTAAAGACCGAGTTCGGAATACACCGCTGTGCGAATCAGCAATTGTTGGAACGGGATTGGGGCTTTCAATCCAAGGAAAAAAGTCCATGGTTGAAATGCAGTTTGCCGATTTCGTGACTTGCGGGTTTAATCAAATTGTGAACAATCTTGCCAAATCGCATTACCGTTGGGGACAGAATGCTGATGTGGTTGTACGGATGCCAACAGGTGCTGGAGTGGGAGCAGGACCGTTTCATTCGCAAAGCAATGAAGCTTGGTTTGCACATACGCCAGGTTTGAAGGTTGTGTATCCTGCATTTCCATCAGATGCTAAAGGATTGCTCATTTCGGCTTTCGAAGACCCGAATCCAGTCATGTTCTTCGAGCAAAAATCGCTTTACAGAAGCATCCGGGAAGAAGTTTCGGAAGGTTATTATAATGTGGAAATCGGTAAAGCGAATTTGGTGCGGTAGGGGGCTGATGTATCCATTATGACCTACGGCATTGGTGTGCATTGGGCATTAGAGTTTCTAAATGAAAATGCTGAGATATCAGCAGACCTATTAGACTTGAGAACCTTACTTCCCTATGACAAGCAAGCCATTCTGGAAACAGCTAAGAAAACTGGAAGAGTTATTATTCTGCACGAAGACACGCTAATTGGAGGTCTTGCTTCCGAACTTTCCGCCTTCATCACAGAGAATGCGTTTGAACATTTAGATGCGCCAGTTTTGCGTTGTGCTAGTTTGGATACTCCTGTTCCGTTTATTGGAAAATTAGAGGCTGAATTCCTCCCCAAAAACAGGTTTTCAGAGCAGGTTTTTAAGCTGTTGAATTATTGATAGCTGCTAGTTTAGGAAGCAGGTAAAGTTTGCAACTATTTCATTTCTTCCAGCAATTCCTTTAAACGAAGCATGGCTGCTTGGTTTTTCTTGTTGTAAGCAGAACGGTGAATAATCGACTTTTCCTTGGTGGTCAGGTGCCAGCTTAGAGAGATATCTTCTAATTCGGGTCGGGTAAGTTCAAGGTCAATCAACTCGAGATCTGTGTTTAACCAATCTTGCGCGTAAACGGTTAGGTCATCATTTGTGTAGTCCTGCATTGTAAACAGGTTGTCATAAATATGCCCTAATGGGTTGGTAATGAGTTTAACAAGAGAACGCGTTTCGTTAGGATGGACGGGCTCAATTTTCTTGCTGTCTCGAATTTGAAGAATAACAACACCACTTGTGTTTTTCTCTACCCATTTTCTGATGGAGTATAAGTGTTTAATGGCTACAGAAGTACCATATGTGTCTCGGAACCCCGCATCCATCACTTCAATTTCTGGCTCACTTGGCAGCGTAACAGATGGAGAAATAAATGGAAACGTGGCATTCATTCTCAGCACAGAACTAAACCAAACGTTATCCGCGTCCTGGTTTTTAAACAGTCTCCTAAACTCTACCGCAGATTGCAGCGGTTGTCCTTTTAGCTGGCTAGGATGATTAAAAGTAAGATGTGCAATTGGCTGGGAACTGATGTACAGACTTCGTCCATCATTGATGATGCTAGGTGAGAAAAACATCATAGGAATCAGAGCTTCGCGTTCTGGCAGCGCATAATCGCCTAAACGCTTATCCACGAAGCCAAGTGTATTCTCATTGAATTGCTTCTCTAACGCATAGCCTCTATCCTTAGAATATATATACGTTCCATCCCTGAATTTTTGGAAGCGGATAAACCAATCGTTAAGAGCAAGAGATGTTCCAATTGGGTTCAAAACATCCATCCCCATCCTATCCACATATTCTTGATTGTTAAGGTCAATGGAATCGTTGGTCAGCGAACGCAAATACAATTCTCGGCTGTATGCCAAGCCAAACATGCCACCAGAAGCACCACACATTAATTGCGTATGCGTCATTAATTGGCCATTTGTAATACTGTCGGCCACTTGCATGGCTTTATAACTCCAAAGTGCGGAGCGAGCACCACCTCCCGTAACGCAAACAATTACCATTTTGGGCTTTTCCCATCTTCGTTTAATGTTTTTGAGTTTCCACTTTTTTAGAATCTCATGATGGTGATTTACGTCTTTGTCTAACGTTGCAAAACTCTGTTGGACATTGGTTAATGAATCCAATTGATAAATGGCTGGGGCATCATCATAATTCATTCCGTATGCACGACTTTCGTACTTCAGAATGTCATTTTGAACAAGAAAGTGGATGCCAATAACAGAGGCAATTAGAAACACTGTAGACCAACCTCTAAGAGCTGAATGAATGGCACTTGTTACCATTAAAAGCATGGTGCTGGTTACAAAAATCACGGTCCCAGCTGGAACCGACAATTCGGGAGTTTCCCTGTAAGCACCGAGTATAAGAAACGTTACTATAACCACTATTTCGAACACTACCGCTATCATATGATTCTGCCGAAAAACTTTCTGAACCATCTCGGGTTCGTAGTGGTCCGAATCTCGTGTTAAGCCAATCTTAAACCAATTAACCAAGTAGGTAACCACGCGCCATTCATAGTCGCCTTCTCGCGGAGCATTAACTTTTCTCCATTCCAAATTCTTTTGCATTAGAACCTGAATGGCTTTCTTTCTTCGCTTAATCCTAAGGTCTTCTTCAGAGACACCAATTACCTTGAAGATATTCCTGCTGAGCGCTAAAAAATATGTGTGACCGGGAATCATAAAAAGTAGGATTCCTCCAATAAAGCCAGCCATATCCCAAGCAAGTCGGCTACCGACTTCTAAATCATTTTCTAACAGGAAAAGCTCATTTTTATACTGAAAATCAATGATATGATAGACGTAAACCACAAGAAACACCCCGGGGATAATAGAATTGTTGAGTGAGTATTTGAAGAATGGTTTTGATACCGTGGCCAAAAACGGAAACCGATACGAATTTTGGATATAACTCGAAATATGAAAAGCCATAATGAACCCCCCGAGCGAGAAGCCGAGAATCAAAAAAGACCAGAAATCTACCTTACCCATATATTCCGGATCCCAGAATAAATAGGGTACTCCATAACCACTACCAATGGCACCAGATGCAAATGCACCTAAGATAATCCAAGAAAAAAGCAGTAGGTAATTCTTCTTAAAGTGTAGAATCAATAATCTTAAAGGAAAGAAATACAGTGTCCGCTGAACGGCCTGATGATTCCATACCTTTTTGAAAAATGACATTGATAGTGCGTTTGATGCCGCAAAACTGCCGCTCAGCTTTTAAAACGGAGGTTTAGGCATTCAAGTTGCGTAAGGTCGCATTATTGATGAGCGATTTGAAGAAAAAGTTTCTTTCTGAGATAATTCTTACACCAAATATTTTTCAGACAACACATTCATGTGATGTATTTCGTGACCAACTATAATGAAACCAGCTGCTCTAGCCGAAAGAGGAGCGTTACTTGCTTCACCAATTTTGTCCAAATTCTCAGACGAAAAGCTGTTAAATAGATGTAATGTTGACTGCCGAACCACGGATAGTTCTTGCACCAAATCACTAAGCTTTCGTTCATCCGCTAGGCTAGCATCAGCATATTCATTTTCATCATATCCAGGTAGCGTAGTGGTTTCACCTCTAGCAAATGCCAATGCGCGGTAACTGAAAATACGTTCCGTGTCTATAATATGCTGAAGCAGTTCTTTTATACTCCATTTGCCTTCAGCGTAGCGATAATTGCCTTGCTCTTCGGTTAATGAATTCCAAAACTCTGTGGAAGGAGTTACGGAATTGGCCAATGCGTTATGCACATCATCTTCTTTTACCAAACCGATGTAGTTCGCGTAGTATTCACCGTAAGCTAATTTGGATGGTCTCATTTATCTCTAATTTGCGAATCAAATTGCTGAATTAACGAATATGTTCGCTAAAACGCCCAAACCGCCATATTTTACTGTTGTATTTACCTCTCAAAGAACCAGAGTTGAAGAAGGTTATACTGAAATGAACGATTCGCTTTGGAATGATGCTCAAAAGTTGGGCGGCTTTCTTGGTTCAGAATCACTTAGAAATGAAGATGGCTTTGGCGTAACTGTGCTGTACTTTAAAGACATGGAAACCATTCAAGAATGGTCTAAATACCAGAAGCACCTTAGGACGAAAGAAATGGGGAAACGGAAGTGGTATGAAGGATACCGAGTTAGAATTGGTAAGGTAGAACGAGAATACGGAATGGGATGATGAGACTAGTTGCTTTTATATTGGTTTTTGGACTATCCGCTGTTAGTGCTCAGGCACAAAAAGTATTCAGTTCAGAATACGAAAGTCGCGCAGATGTAAAAGTTTTTGTGGTTGATTATGAAAGTAGAGCCGACTTATTGGTTTACAAGGAG
>DMRV01000156.1 GCA_003456455.1 Flavobacteriales bacterium | reverse complement strand
GATAAAGACGGCAAAATTTTAGGTAAGCACAAAGGATACCCTTTTTACACCATTGGACAACGAAGAGGTTTGGAAATAGCCCTAGGAGAACCAATGTATGTTACTGGTATTCATCCAGATACAAATACCGTAACTCTTGGCGTTGCTGAAGATTTATTGAAGACAGAAATGAATGTTCGCAACCTCAACCTCATTAAATATGCTTCTCTTCCCGAGTCAATGGAAGCGTTGGTGAAAGTGCGCTACAAACATGCCGGAAGCACGGCACTCTTGGAACAACGCGGCAATGATATGAACGTTCGATTCTATGAGGAAGTTAGTGCCATTGCACCCGGTCAGTCAGCGGTTTTCTATGAAGGCGATGATGTGCTTGGCGGTGGTTTCATCAAGAAAGATCATTAGAATAAGATTAGAACTCCGAACTTAGGAACTCGAATAACGATTTTGAAAAGCAAAGTATTCATAGTTGGTGTAATCTGTTCGCTATTGAGCGGTTGTTATCGCGAAGACACACTTTTGCCTTTAATCGGGTATGATTATTTCCCAACCGAACTTGGCAGATTTGTCGAATACAAGGTTGATTCAATTTGGCAAGATGACCCTGTGGGTTCAATTGGTTCTGCCGAAGCGCATTATTTCCTGCGAGATTTGAATGAGTCGACATTTATTGATGAAGAAGGTCGACCAGCAATTCGAGTAGAGCGATATTCCAAACAATCTCAACTTGCTGAATGGAATGTCAAGGACATTTGGTACCGTACAAGAACCCCCAGTGTTGCGGAACAGAATGAAGAAAATGTAGTTTTTATCAAACATAATTTCCCAGTAAAGGAGGGGAAAAAATGGGATGGAAACAGCAAGAACTTGCTTCAAACGCTACAAGAACTTTACAATCAGACAACGGTTCCCGCAGTTTGGGATTATGAGTATGTAAACGTGCATGAGCCGTATACCATCAACGGTTTTACATTCGATTCTACTGTTACCGTATTACAATTTGATCGGCAAACACCTGTTGCGTTGAGCTTATTTGCCAAGGAAGTGTATGCGAAAAATGTGGGGCTTATTCATAAGGAAATGAAGATGCACAACATTCAGGGAACCGATTCGGTTGGCTTTTTCTTCGAACAGGTTGTTACCGATTTCGGAGAATGAAAAGGTTGGCCCTCATAGCCATCATTTTGCTTCCTTGTTTCGTAATGGGGCAGGTGCCAATTCAACATTGGATTCAGTTTACTGATAAAGACAATACCCCTTTTGATATTTCGCAACCACTTGAGTTCCTGTCTCAGCGAGCATTAGACAGGCGATTGCGCCAAAATATTCCTGTTCTGGAAAATGACCTTCCAGTTAACCCAGCCTATATTCAAGCCGTTTTGGATGCTGGAGGAGTGTATCTGACACATTCCAAGTGGTTTAATTCAGTTACGGTTATTGTTCCTAATCAATCCGCGCTTAGCGCTATTCAAAACCTTCCTTTTGTAAACCACTCTGAGCCGGTAGGTAAAAAAGACGGTCATAAAGAAAGGTTTGACAAGTTTGAATTGATTCAGGCGGAAAAGTCATTTTCTGGAACCGATTTGAACGAAAGTAATTACGGCCTAGCACTCAATCAAATTGACATGCTTGATGGTATTTCTCTTCACAATCAGGGGTTTAGAGGTGAAGGAATGCTGATTGCTGTTCTCGATGGTGGCTTCCCAAATGTGGATGTATTTCCAGCCTTTGATAGTCTGAGAGCTAATAATCGGCTTGTTGGAGGTTGGGATTTTGTAGCTCGTGATAATTCAATTTATGGAGATGCTTCTCATGGTATGTCGGTGCTTTCTACCATGGCTGCAAACTTACCGGGAGAGTTTGTTGGCACCGCACCAAACGCCAGCTATTTGTTATGCCGTACCGAAGATACTTCAAGCGAATTGCCCATAGAATTGGACTATTGGATTGCAGCCGCAGAATTTGCAGATAGTGCTGGGGCTGATATTATCAATTCATCACTCGGTTACACCACATTCGATAATTCGGATTTTGATTTTTCGTATTCCGATATGGATGGTAATACCACACGTGGTTCAAGAGGTGCAGACATTGCTGCATCTAAAGGAATCTTAGTTGTTAATAGTGCTGGAAACTCTGGTGATAAACCTTGGCAGTACGTTGGCTCTCCTGCCGATGGTGATAGTGTCTTAGCCATCGGTGCTGTTACGTCTGAAGGCTTCAAAGCTAACTTCAGTTCAGAAGGACCGTCTTCCGATAATGACATTAAGCCGAACGTTTGCGCTCAAGGACAGCAAGCAACCATTTTGAATAACAGCGGACAAGTGGTAACCGGTAACGGTACTTCCTTTTCTGGACCAATTATAGCTGGAATGGCTGCTTGTTTGTGGCAAATCCATAAAGATGACTCACTTACCAACATGGAGATTTTTCATGCAATTGAAGCAAGTGCACACAAGTTCAGAAACCCGGATGGTTTGTATGGTTATGGTATACCAAATTTTGCAAAAGCCAACTTAATGCTTTCAGGCATTGAGCCAAATAATGTGGGAGAAAGTGAGCTGTTTGAAGTCTCGCCAAATCCGTTTTCCAACCAAATTACAGGAACGTTCTATTCTCATTCTCAGCAAAGCGTGGTTATCCGTTTAGTCAATAGTCTAGGGCAGGAGGTAAGACGTTTTGAAGGCACAGCGGAGAATTTCACAGCTGTGGATTTTAGCTTCTCAGGCTTACAATTTCTTACCCAAGGAATGTACACGCTTCATATTGAGTCCGATTCCGGGAAATACTACCAGAAAATGGTAAAGTTGAGGGAATAGATTTACGTTCGAAGACTCCAATTTTAAGTGCTTTAATTAGAACGTAAATACATTACGTTCTTGTGCTTTAGACTTGCAATCAAAGTGGAAAACTTGGTAGCGAAACAGTCGGAAAAGGCAGGCACAAATCGTTACTTTGTATATAAGCGTAAACTAAAGGAAATAGATGAGCATTGTAACGTTGAAGGAAGGGGATAAGGCACCAGATTTTTCTGGGAAAGATCAGAATGGTAAAACGATTTCGTTGTCTGATTTGAAAGGTAAGCGAGTAATTATGTTTTTCTATCCAAAGGATATGACACCAGGTTGCACGGCAGAAGCCTGTAATTTAGGTGAGAACTATTCCGATTTGCAAAAACGTGGTTTCGAAGTAATTGGTGTTTCGGCAGACAGCGAAGCCCGCCATCAAAAATTCATTGCTAAATATGAATTGCCGTACACGCTATTGGCTGATACCGAATTGGAGACCATCAAAGCCTTTGGCGTGTGGGGAAACAAGAAGTTCATGGGAAAGGAATATGACGGAATCCACCGTACAACTTTCGTTATTGGAACGGATGGCGTGCTGGAAAAAGTAATACTCAAAGTAAAAACAAAAGACCACACAGCTCAGATTCTTGAAGATCTTGGTGAATAAAAACAAATACATTTTAAGAAGAGAAATTATGGCTAAAGACGAAAAAGCAGAGAAAATGAAGGCCCTTCAGATGGCCATGGATAAGTTAGAAAAAGCACACGGTAAGGGTTCCATTATGAGAATGGGAGATACTGCAGTAGAAGACATGGAGGTTATTCCAACTGGTTCTATTGGTTTAGATGTTGCCTTAGGAATTGGCGGCTTCCCAAAAGGAAGAATTGTTGAGATATACGGACCAGAATCGTCCGGTAAAACAACGCTTGCTATTCATGCCATTGCAGAGGCACAAAAGATGGGCGGAATTGCTGCTATTATTGATGCGGAGCATGCATTTGACCGTTTTTATGCTCAGAGTTTGGGAGTAGATATTGACAATCTTTTAATTTCCCAACCAGACAATGGCGAGCAGGCGCTAGAAATTACGGAGAACCTAATTCGTTCTGGAGCTATTGACATTATTGTGATTGACTCTGTTGCGGCATTGACTCCAAGAGCTGAGATTGAAGGCGAAATGGGAGATAGCAAAATGGGGCTTCAAGCACGATTAATGTCACAGGCCTTACGTAAGCTTACAGGAACCATTAGCAAAACAGGTTGCGTATGCATTTTCATTAACCAATTGAGAGAGAAAATTGGTGTGATGTTCGGAAACCCAGAAACTACAACTGGCGGTAATGCACTTAAATTTTACTCTTCTGTACGGTTAGATATTAGACGTGCAGGACAGATAAAAAATGGCGATGCCATTATTGGAAGCCGTGCAAGAGTGAAGGTTGTTAAGAACAAAGTTGCACCTCCATTCTGTAAAGCTGAATTCGACATTATGTACGGACAGGGAATTTCCAAAGTGGGAGAAATCATCGACCTTGGAGTGGATCACGGAATTGTGAAGAAAAGCGGTTCCTGGTTTAGTTATGGAGAAACTCGTTTAGGACAAGGAAGAGATGCCGTTAAAGAACTTTTGTTGGACAATCCTGAACTCAGCGAAGAGTTGGAGATTAAAATCAAGGCGGCAATTAAGGGCGAAGAAGTAGTAGTTACCCAATGAATCGATTTATAGGATTAATATTCTTTTGTGCGCTTACCGTTGTTAGTTGCAATTCTGCTGATGAGCCTGTAAAAGAAGTTGAGGTTGAGCCTGTGGAGGAAGTTACTCCGCAAGTAGCGCGGTTGGATAGTCTTTCGCAGTTGTTAGAAAAGTCTCCAAGTAATACCGATTTGCTAAACGAACGAGCCAAAGCTTTTCTTGACGTGAATGAAGTGAATTATGCGCTGACCGACATTGGCAAGGCGTTGCTTTTGGATAGTACAGTTGCCAAGTATTACCTTACTATTTCGGACGTTTATTTTCGACTTAACAAATCTGCTCAGTGTAAAAATGCGTTGCTTAAAGCGCATGAGATTCAGCCTGATTACGTTGAGCCATTACATCGTTTGTCACAATTTGAACTTTACTTGGGGAACCATCAAGCGAGTATAAATTATGCCAACGACATGTTGCGAATTGATGCTCGCGATGACCGCCCTTTTATGGTAAAAGCTTTGTGCTTTAAAGAGTTAGGTGATACGGCAAAAGCGATTAATAACTATTTGGAAGCAACAACAGAAAACCCGGATAACTACGATGCATTTGTAGAGTTGGGCGTGTTGCATTGGGCTCGGAATAACCCATTAGCGGAGAGTTATCTGAAATCTGCATTGGACATAAGACCAGATGGAGTGGATGCTTTATACGCTCTAGGAATGCAGTACCAGCAAGTGGATAAGCTGAATGAAGCATTGGAAACCTACACGCGCATACTCCAAATTGATAGTACTTATCGCACCGCGTATTACAACATGGGATACATTCAATACCAGTATCTACAACTCTATAACGAAGCACTTGTCAATTTTGATAAAGCTGTTAAGGTTGATCCGAAATACTTTCAGGCGGTTTATATGCGTGGTTTGTGCTACGAAGCCAAAGGAGATGTTGCTAGGGCAAAACAGGAGTATTCTTATGCCATTCAACTTAATCCTGACTACGGATTGGCTGCTGCTGGTTTGACCAGATTAGTAAGTAAAATATCGAAGTAGCTAGTGGCATGTTTCTTGTCTTGCAAAGCGCAGTTCAATTTTTAACTTTAACACACAATAAAAAAAACCAAACAATGAAAACCTACTTACTCGGACTCATCCTTTCAGTTGCTCTTCCGATGGCATCTTTAGCTCAGGATGACGCAATGTGCGAGAACCTTAAAAAGGTTGTTGACTCGTCTCAGGATTACTTTAAGGAAATTAGAGGAGAAGAAACTACCATTGCCATTCGTGGTGTTGAAAAACCGTATCAGAAATCTACAGTTGAAGTAAAATCAGGTGTGGAAATGCTAATTACTGCTGACGAAATGTATCCGGAAGCAGTCAGTTATCTTGCTGAAAGCCGTATGTATTCCCCTCATATAGCTTCTAGTTATGAGAAACTAAAAGAGGCTATTACCGCTTGCTTAGGCGAGGAATGGGTTGCATCTGAAAAAGACAAGACAAACGATATCTTCTTAGAAGATACAGAGTATAAGAAATACGTTCTTAAAGAGAATAAGAAAGGAAAGAAGGTGAAAATTGAATTGTATATGTACAATCAGCGCGAACTCAATAAATGGGTTGTGGAACTGAAAATTTTCGGAATCGGACGTAAGGTTTGATTCTTAAATTTGTTGCTTTTTAAGCCCTGTCTGGAAATTTCCAACAGGGCTTTTTTTTGTGGTAGATAGTTTCCTACGCCTTCCGAACAAACAACTGTGCGGTTTCGTACTTCACAACCTGAATAGATTGTCCTTTGTCGATGTAACCCGTTAGTGCGGTCGCGTCATAAATGTCACCGTCAATTTCAACCTTTCCAGACGGGCGCAGTATGGTGAATGTGATTCCTTGCTTCCCTATCATTTCATGTTCTTTCGCATCTACTCCTACAAAACCGTCTTCCTTTTTCTGAACGGAAGAAAGTACCATTGAACTCATCATTGACGTTGTAACGAATTTTTGGGCTAAATAAATGGACCCGAAAAAGCCACCCACCGTGGCAAGTAGTACTGTAAGAAATGCGTTGATGATTTGAGTTGGCATCGTCATTTCAAAATCGAATCCAACGTTGTTTATTAGGCTAAGAATCAAGGATGACATGATAAACGCGATACCTGCAATTCCAGCCACTCCGAAACCAGGAAGTACAAAGACTTCCACAGCAACAAGTACAATTCCCACAAGGAAAATGATGATCTCCCAATTTTCCGCCAAACCTTCAAGGTAGAGAGGAGTGAAGTAAAGTAGCGCGGCAATTACCGAGGCCGCAATAGGAAAACCGATACCTGGGCTTTGTAGTTCGAAGTAGATTCCACCAATAATAATCATGATGAGAACACCACTAACCGCTGGGTTTATCATCCAACCGATAAAGGTTTCCAGTTCACTAACCTCGTATGTTTTAACCTCGTATTCTGGAAATCCGTTCTGCTTCAGTACTTCGTCAACAGATTCGTGCATTCCCTCGCAAAAGCCGTGCGTCATTGCTTCTGATGCCGTGAAAGTGATGACCTTACCTGAATCGCTGACGCCATCAACTGCAAGAGAAGCATCTACCATTGCCTGCGCAATTTCAGGATTACGGCCCTTTGCTTCAGCTGTAGAACGCATGGTACTTCGCATATAGCTTTGGTACTTATCCGGCATCTGTTCGCCAGTTTGATTTACTACCGTTGCAGCACCAATGTTTGCTCCTTTGCGCATGTAAATGCTGTCGCAAGCAATAGAGATAAGCGCTCCAGCCGAAGCAGCATTATTATCTATAAAAACCCAAACTGGAATCTTACTGTTGAGGATTTTTGTTCGCATACTATCAGCATGGGTTACCATTCCGCCATAGGTATTCATGTGCAGCAGAATGAGGTCGGCATCCCACTCGTTGGCTTCTTCAAATGCTTGTTGCATTTTTCGCCATACTGGCGGGCCAATTTCTTCTTTCACATCAAACTTGTAAACCCGTTTTGTGGAGGGTCTAACTAGTTCTTCCTCTAAAACGGTTGTGTCAGAAACCGCAGAAACGGTGTCTTCTTGTGCGTTAGAAACGAGAAATAGGAGGAAGGATAAAAGGAGTGTAATTGCCGTTCGCATCATTTCATAAAGCTACGCAGAAGCTGCGAAAACTCTGTATGAATATGCGGGTTGGTGGCAATAATCTCTTTTGTGAAAATGGCATCGTCTCCGCCAGAGAAATCCGTTACTATTCCACCAGCTTCTTTAACGAGAAGTATTCCTGCGGCAACATCCCAAGGACTGAGACTGTATTCGTAGAATCCATCGAACCTACCACAAGCGACATAAGCCAAATCAGTTGCAGCCGAGCCAGGTCTTCTTAATCCATGCGAATGTTGCATTAGATGCTTGAACAAGGCAAGATATTCATCGAGCTTGTGATAATCGTAGTAAGGAAAGCCTGTTCCAAGTAATGAGTCCGAAACCGTTTTAGCATCTGAGGTTTGAATTCTCTCGTTATTCAAAAACGTACCACCATTTTTCCATGCAGAAAACATCTCATCCTGATTGATTTCGAATACGACTCCAACAAGTGGTTCTTTGTCGTAAAGCAGGGCAATACTGACTGCAAAGAAGGGCATACCATGAATGAAATTTGTTGTACCATCCAGCGGGTCAATCACCCATTTAAGGAGATTATCGTCTTGTTTTTCCGTTCCTTCTTCTGTAATAAAACCAGCTGAAGGAAGAAGTTTTTTTAGTTCTTCAACAATCAGCTTTTCTGCGCCTTTATCTACGTAAGACACAAAATCGTTGTGACCTTTTACTTCTACTTTTTTGGATGAGAATGCTTTTCGCTCGTTCAGAATAAACGCTCCAGCCTTTCTAGCAACAGAACAAACGTCACAGGTTATTTCATGAAGGTTGAGTGTGGAAATATCCATCAGTATTCAGCCCATTTCTTGCCCACTTTGGGCATTAGGAAGAGGAATACGATTCCAAGAAGAATCATCACAGTTGAGATGATTTCTGCCTGTGTTACACCTCCAAAAATTGGATATTCATTATTGATTCTAATCTGTTCAATGGCAAATCGTTCAGCACCTGCAAGAATTAGATACCAGGACATTACCATACCAGGAACCGTCCATCGCGTTCTCATAAACCGAAGAAAAGCATAAATAGTAAGGGCCATTACAATTTCGTACAGAGGTGTTGGCCACGCGTAACCAGTCAAACTGAAATATCCCATTTGTGCGAAATCAGTTTTAAGGTCGATTCCTAAAACGTTATTTGGATAGTTGTATGCCCAAGCCCAATCTGGTAAAAAGGTCAACCATTCAGGCTTTGGAGCATCGTTTGGAATTCCCCAATCTCCATCTCCAGCTATTTGGCAGCCCATTCGTCCAACTCCGTAGGCCAACATTAGCCCGGGAAGTGCGGCATCTGTTAGATGTAGCGCTTTGATATTGTTTTTTCTGGCGAAATAGAGAATGGCTGCGGTGCCGCAAATTAATCCGCCTAAAAACGATAGGCCACTGAACGAAACGAGAGCGCCAACCGGATCGGCCATTAGCTCGTCCAAGTTTTCGAGGTTATGAAAAATCTTTGCTCCTAAAATTCCGAATACAGCTGCCAAAATGGTAATGGTGCCAACCTGTTCATACGGATGAACGTTTATTTCAACCTCCTTTGGTTCGGCAAGTCCTTCTTTTTTGTCTTCCCAAATTCGGGTTCCTATAGAAAGTGCTGCTCCTAGAATACCACCAAGTAAATTGCCTTCGGTAGAAAGAATAAACGCTTGTGGGTTTCCTGCAATGCTATCGAAGTCGAGAACAATTGCTAGAAACTTATAGCCAATTACAAAACCTACAATTCCAGAAATAGCTTTTTCCAAAAGGGTAGAGGTCTTTCCTTTCCAAATCTTTTTCCGTACTGGGTCAAGTAATCCAAGTCCTTCTTTGCGTTTGAGTTCGGACTTCAAATCGATGCTGGCAGCAAGGAAAGCGAGTGCCACCATCATTCCGAAACTTTGTATCAGTTTAAATGGTGGAATGGAAATTCCGAATAGGTCTAAAACAAGGTCGTAAAGCGTTGGGTACATGTATAGGTTTTATGCTTGAAGTTGCAAAGATGCCATTATCTAAGATTAGTTCTAGTTTTATGCGACCAACCAATAACAAATTACCAGCATGGATGCATATATCGCAGAATTTATCGGTACGCTTTTACTCATACTTCTTGGCGTTGGTGTGAATGCTAACGTAAGCTTGAAAGATAGCTTTGCTTTTGGTGGCGGCTCGCCACTTATCACTTTTGGTTGGGGTTTTGCTGTTTTTGCAGGTGTTGTTGTTGCGGGTCCGTATAGTGGAGCGCATTTAAACCCAGCAGTAAGTATTGGTCTTGCCGTGGCAGGAAGGTTTCCTTGGACAGAAGTGCCATTTTATATCTTGGCTCAATTACTTGGAGCAATGGCCGGAGCATTTCTTGCTTGGTTTCATTTCTCAGACCATTACAATAACATGGATGATAAAGACAGCATTTTAGGTACGTTTTGTACCAGTCCTTCCATCCCAAACACATTAAAAAATCTTTTCAGCGAAGCTTTGGGGACATTTGTTTTGGTGTTTGTGGTGCTTTATTTGGCTGGACCAACGTTTACATCTGATTCCATGTCTGATACTGTTATAGGTCTTGGATCTATTGGTGCGTTGCCCGTAGCTTTTCTAGTTGTAGGAATTGGAATGAGCTTGGGAGGAACAACTGGCTATGCTATAAACCCAACGCGTGATTTTGGACCACGACTCGTTCATGCTTTAGTTCCCATAAAAAATAAGCGCGATAGTAATTGGCGTTACAGTTGGATTCCTGTTGTGGGGCCTACGTTAGGTGCAATTGTAGCAGGAGCAGCGTTTCTTGTTTTAGGCTAATTCTCGATTGGGATAACACTAATTGGCTGTAAAAAGTGATGCTCCACCTCTTCATTCAAAGGCGTCTCAATATCCCAGATACAGTCCATTGCAAAAACTTGGTTTTTAATAGACCAATTGTTTTGGCGTATCAATCGCTCTACATCTCCAGTACTCGAATGCGGAAATTGAATACGTACAACAGACTTTGGAATACGTACAACCACCTTTGCTTTATCCAGCGCTTCTTTTGCCGCTTCCTTGTAAGCATTGATGAGACCAGAAACACCAAGTTTTGTTCCCCCGAAATAGCGGACTACAGCAACCAAAACGTTGCTTACATCTTTACTCTTGATTTGATTCAGAATTGGCAACCCAGCCGTACCGCCAGGTTCGCCATCATCATTGGCTCGATATTCATCAGCATCTTCTCCGAGCAAATAAGCATAACAAAAGTGGCGTGCAGATGTATGATGAGCTTTCAGCTCATCTAAGCACTCTTTCACCTCATCGGTATTAGAAACAGAAAAAGCGTAACCAATAAACTTGGAGCCTCGGTCTTTGAATAATCCTTCCGAAGGTTTGGAAATGGTTCTCATTTAGAATAAGACTTTTTTGCCAAAAGACATGCAGCTTACTTTTCTCCAAATAGTCCTTCTAAAACTTCAACCTCAATAGCAACCACAATCTCAATAATCTTACGTTGGTCGGTTGCTGGAATTGATTCGAATAGTTGACTTCCTTCCGTTAACATTTTAAGGCCAATCTCCAGTCCACCAATCTCTACATCAGAATATGTTTTCCGCGATTTCCTCATACGAGCAATCAGTTCTTGCATAATCGTAATGATTTCTCGAATAAGTCGCTTGTCATATAGCAACTCCAACAGATTAGTTGTATTCACTACAAAATCATCAATTTCCTTTTTGCGAAGCGCTACGATGAATGAGTTGATGTCCTCGGCAGAGTAGGGAGGAATCTTACCGCTACTTTTTGCTTTACGCACCAATTTTGTCTCAAAATCAGTAGCAGTTCTGAATGATTTGAACGCTTTTAAACCAGCCGCTAACAAGCGAGGAATACTGCTGCCATGCCGAAAAACAATAGCCGCAGAGTCGAACAAGATGCGGAGTAATTTTTCTGGGTGCGTGAGGTAGTTATCTAAACTTCTGAAAGCTGCTTCTAGCGGCTCACGGTTTTTTGGATGCGGGTAAACCTGACTTAGAAAAAAGTCGCGGTACAGCGTCATTCGTTCTTCATCAAACGAATCGGGGATTTCATACTTGCTGGCCACTTCGGCATATTGGTAACGGTCGTAAATCAAATTACGAAACCCGATAATTACACCATTCAGAATTTCTTTTTCGCTTGCCTTTGAAGCCATATTGCAAACGTAAACAATAGACTTGCAGCGTTTGTTTTTTCATCGATATATCTCGCCCGAATCATTAACAAATCTTGGAAGTATTGTTTTCTATTTTCGTCATGCGAACCTTCCATCTAGCTTGCGACAAGAACCAATATGCAGCGTAGTTGTTTGCTCTTCTAAACCAGTAAACTATGATAGACCCAAAAGAAACCATTAGCACAATTCCTAAGGTTTTAGATGAGGGTGCTTGGCACTTGGAGTCGGACACCACGGATGTAAAAATTTACAGTAAGTATGGTGTTTGCAATTCTACTGTGATAGGGTTTAAAACCATTACGGAGCATCCCGTTTCAGCACTTGAGGTGTTTGAACTTCTTAAAGATGTAAACAAGGCTATGGAATTGGTAAATGACCAATTTATCCGTGGCGAGGTGCTAGAAAGTTGGCCAACCGATTTTGACCCACAAGGGAATTTGGTCAGAACTTCATTCAGTATGCCTTGGCCTTTCACTAATCGTGAATTTCCACATGGACAGCACACCAAAAAACTTGATGAGACAACTTACATAGTTGGGTATACACCTATTGAGCGTGGTGACATTCCTGTGCAAGATGGATTCATACGCTGCCCAATGTATATTTCAGGTCAACGCATCACTCAACTACAAAATGGAGCTTGCAAAGTCGAGCACTTAATGGTCTACGAATTGGGAGGTTCCGTGTCTCCCAAATTTCAGGATGGCATAATGAAAGCAGGCCATATTGGCGCCTATAAAGCTGAGTGGAGGAAATTGCGTGAAGTGCTCTTTCCTCAACCTTTGGAGGACGTCAGCAATAGCTCGCTTAGCAGACTAATGGTAGATGCGTTGTCTGAAAGCAAATCTTGGAAAAAGATTAAAGATGCTAAGACAGGGCATGTGAGTTCAGGACGTTTAGCGTATTGTCCGAAGATCATCTATCGAACAGAAATTGAAGTAGTTGCTCCAATCCGTCAAGTAGTGGATGTGTTAGCCGATAAGTCATTGGAATACCTTGGAAAATGGAACAAAGAGTTTATTCAAGGTTTTGTGCTGAAAGAGTTGAGTATCACACCTGAAAAAGCGGAATGGCTCATACACGTGCAGTATGCCACACCAGGTCCTATATCAAATAGAGAATATGTGTATTACTTCTCAAGAGAATGGTTAAGCGATTCAGAGGCTATTATTCTTTACTGCTCTGTTCAACATGACAAGCCTGTACCTACCGGATTTGAAAGATCGATTCTTTATCCAACCGTTCATAGATGTATTTCAACAGAAAATGGAACTATAATTGAACACTTACTTGCAACCGACCTCAAAGGTAAATTAGGCTCTGTCCAAGATGGTCTATTGAAAAGTGGCCTTGTTGATGCTCACATTAGAGATTTGAACAGTCAGACAAAACTCTTCAAAGAAATTGCTCAGTAGGCGTTGTAATCACCCGTTTTTAAAACGCGCTTTGCTCGTTCCGTGGTTTCTTTCTCGAGGTCTTTTCTAAAACCAAAACGGTGCATTAAGCGAAGTACCTGAACTGGCAATAAACGCGGAGAAGAAATCAGCTCTACACAGGTGAAAACTGGGAAGAGGGTAATCACTTTTATTTTTTGACTCACGGAAGCGATTTTCGCCCATTTTTTGTAAGCAACAAATTTCTTGCTTCCGCTGTGGGGTGGGGGAACAGGCTCTGGTTGGTGACTGACTGTTTGTATGAATGAGAACGTAAATAGCGTGATTACTGCCAGATAAACTCCATCAGTACCAAAAGCAGCGTTAAATGCGTTTGCCAAAAGCCAGAAGGTCAAAATAATGGGAATTGTTACCAACCCAACAGTTATATCCATTATCAAATACCAAACGGCCGAGATAACGAAAACTAGAAGCGCTCCGTTTACAGGGGTAATAATCGGAAATGCTTCAAACAGATAAGCGTCAGAAAATTCAATATATGATGCTAGAGCAAAAAGCGAAAACACAATTGGCGCCATACATAAAGTATGCAACAATTTAGATGTTTTTGTCTGATGGAAAACAGTGTAGAATGTACTCTGCCATTTCAAATCAAAAATTCTGACCTGTGCTTCTGGTATGGTGAGCAGATGCTCAATAATACTTGGGTCTGATTCGCGCATGATTTACAACTAGTTAAATTATGAGCGCAAAGATACCTGTTGATGTTCAGGGGGTTAGGTTAGAATTTTCATTTAGGGCAACAGCCTGAAACATAACGTCTCATTGCTTGTTATGAAAGGATAACACTAATGGGCAAAATAGCAACGCTTCATCCTTATCCAGACAGTTGGTACGTACTGGGTTTATCTGATGAGATTAAACCAGGAACGTTGGCTAACAAGAATCTTGCTGGTAGAGAGATTGTGCTATTCAGAACTGAATCTGGAAAGTTGCACGCCATAGATGCCTATTGTCCGCACTTAGGAGCACATTTAGGGCATGGCGGTACTATAGAAGGAGAGGATATTAAGTGTCCTTTTCATGGGTTTTGTTTCAATGGCGCGGGTGAGTGTACCAAAACAGGCTACGGTACCAAACCGCCTCCAACGGCAAAAGCCAAAACATGGGAGGTAAGAGATA
>DMRV01000226.1 GCA_003456455.1 Flavobacteriales bacterium | reverse complement strand
GTAAACTTTTGTAACTCCCTCTACCTTAATTGACATGCAAAAACATTTTATGGTGAAATTAACAAATGACCATCTTGTCAGAAGTATCTTTGACCTGAATGTCGGAACGAATTAAAGGAACAATTATTAGAAGTACTGGAAGTTGGAATTCCGTTATGCTCGAAAACGATTCCGTTATAGAATGTCGGTTAAGAGGTAGCTATCGTATTAAAGGTTTGCGAACCACTAGTCCAACTTCTGTTGGAGATAAGGTTGAAGTAACGCTCGAATCAGAAGAACAGAACACGGGAATCATCGAGCATATCGCGGAGCGGAAGAATTATATCATTCGCAAGTCGGTTAACCTGAGTAAAGAAGCTCACATTATTGCATGTAATGTAGATCAGATGTTAGTGATTGCAACAGTTCATCAACCAAGAACTTCTTTCGGCTTCATAGACCGATTGCTTTGTACTGCTGAAGCATACAATATTCCGGCTGCGTTGCTCATCAATAAATCTGATTTGAATAATGAATCTGCTGCCGCTGAACTTCAATCTGCTTATAAAGCTTGCTACGAATCCATTGGCTATAAGGTGTTTATTGCATCCGCTCTAGATGGAACTGGAATGAATGAATTGGAGGAATGGATGGACGAAAAAGTGACGCTAGTTTCTGGACATTCAGGTGTTGGAAAAAGCACGCTTATTAATGAATTAGTGCCCGAATTAGATTTAAGAGTTGGAGAAATTTCTGAGGTTCACGCAAAAGGTACGCACACCACAACTTTTGCTGAAATGTTTCCGTTGGAGAATAACAATGGTTTCATTATTGATACTCCTGGCATTAAAGAATTTGGAATGATTGACATGCAGAAAGAAGAAATTTCTCATTTCTTTCCTGAGATTTTCAAAATATCCGAAAATTGTAAATTCAACAACTGTAATCATTTAAATGAACCTAAATGTGCGGTAAGGGATGCTGTAGAAAACGGTTCGATTCCAGAAAGTCGCTATTCAAGTTATATGAACATTATCGAAAGCGTTAAATGATAGAATTCCTCCAAAGCATACGACACACGGGCTGGGAGGTCATCGTTGCATTTATTGCGGCTAATCTGATTGCGCAGGGAATTAAGATTCTTACGGTTGGAATTAAAAAACGAACGTTTAAATGGACCATCCTTTTCGCCACAGGCGGAATGCCATCAAGCCACAGTTCCACTGTAGTTGCTATGGCCACATCTGTTGGTTTAATAGATGGTTTTAACTCTACCACTTACGCCATAGCTGTTTGTTTTGCCACAGTAGTAATGTTTGATGCCGCTGGCTTAAGACGAAACGCAAGTAAGCAAGCCATGGTGCTTAACAGAATGGTGAAGGAATTTCTCTCCTCCGACAGTAACTCAAAGCCCGTAAAACTGAAGGAGTTCTTAGGTCACACACCAACTGAGGTTTTGGTTGGAGCCCTGCTAGGTGTTGCTATAAGTTTTCTTCTCCATTACGGAGAACAAATTCCAGATTTGATTCAATCTGTTTTGTGATAGGAAACCAAGCCGTCAATAGGCTTTTGAACCACATTACCAAGCTGTATTTCTAATTTTTGGCATTCAGTTCTGAGAATATCCTGAAAGTAGAACGCTACAGACCCAACAAAATTTGTTGGCACACCTTTGTAATTATCAAAGCAACAAACGTGTCTTTCTAGGAAAATTTTCATTCCAGAACCAATCAATTCGCTTACATATTCGGTCTCTCGATGATTGGCAAGGATTTTCATAAACGAAGCTAAATAGACATTTGCGTGGGGCTTCATGTAAACGTTTTCGAGAATTGAACTCTTTTCAAATCCGTTTGACAAAAGCTCATCTTTCAAAGCAGCTGGAATAGGCTCATTGTACAGATAATCGATAACAAGCTGTTTCCCGAACCAAGCACCACTCCCTTCGTCTCCAAGAATATAACCAAGAGACGGAAGCACTTCTGAAGTTTGCTTTCCATCAAAATAGCATGAGTTTGAACCCGTTCCTAGAATGCACGCAATTCCAGATTTCTCATGACAAGCTGCAATAGCTGCTCCTAAAACATCATGTCCAACTTGAATTTCAGCATTGATAAAGACAGAGCTCAAGGCCTTTTCAATTGTGACATTTCTTTCGGGAGAAGAACATCCAGCCCCATAAAAATGTACTGCTGTTACTTTCTCAGAATTCGAGTTGAAAATCTCTTCATTCTTCATTGTGTCAACAATAAAGCCAACATCATGATAAAATGGGTTGAATCCCATGGTTGATAATTCTGCCACACGCTCTTTACCATCAAGTAAGACCCAATCGCACTTTGTGCTTCCACTATCAGCTATTAATACCATTTATAATCTCATTCATTAAGAGTGAACTCGAGCAAGTTAGGACACTTTTATCAATCGTAAAATGCCCAATCTAAAGTTATTTAAGCTCATTACTAACCTTAAACATGATTATTATCCGTGAACTTACTGGCAACTCTCAGGTATGAAGCAGACTTTACATTTAACTTAGCATTCTTAATTCAGCGTGTATGTTTAGTAAAGAAGAATTGAAGAGTTTTAAAACTCGAAAAGATGTAATCGCACAGGCCAAATCAGGTGGAATCAACCTCACAAAGCATTTAGAAAATCGAGAGTATGAAATTGAGTTGGCCAAACTGCAAGCTCAGCTTGTAAGTCTGCAGCACTGGGTGCACAAAAAGAAACTCAGAGTAGCTATTCTGCTTGAGGGAAGAGATGCCGCAGGTAAAGGCGGTACCATAAAACGATTTACGGAACATTTAAATCCAAGAACTAGTCG
>DMRV01000220.1 GCA_003456455.1 Flavobacteriales bacterium | reverse complement strand
TGGCGGAGCAACTTATACCGAAGCAACGGACAATGCACCGCTAAAAGGAGGGAAATTCACCAATTTTGAAGGTGGGCTGAATGTGCCGTTTATGGTTCGTTGGGATAATCACATTTCTAAAGGAAGTAACTACAATAAACCTGTCGTTTCCATGGATGTGTTCTCAACTGCATTGGATTTGGCAGGCGTTGAATACACCAATGACCGCAAATTGGATGGCACTTCCCTCCTACCTGTTCTTGCAGATTCTATCGAAGAAACCATTCACGAAACGCTTTGCTGGCGCTCTGGTTACAACCGCGCTATTCGTTCTGGAGATTGGAAATTAATTACGGATGGATTAAGTGGTAATCATGCATTGTATAACGTCACGTTGGATAAAGAAGAGAGAAACAATCTCTACGATTCGAATCCAGAAATGGTAGAGCAATTACAACAGCAACACGCTGAGTGGGAATCTAAAATGATGGATCCGAAATGGCCTAGAGTAATGGATTACCGCTGGTGGGATGGTGATGAACCCTACTACTTTCCGTTATAAACGACCTACTTAGTTTTCTGCCAAGTTTCAAAAAGCCCCTTCTGTTGCCCATTATAAGGGTCATTTTCTGAGATAGAATCAGAACTCTGCACTTCATCCAATCTAAGTTCCTTCAAAGTTTCATGACTTTCTTTTGGTAAGGATTGATACAACTTGGTGCCTTCTGTTTTCCAATCCACCATTTTATCAGAAACATCTTTAATAACCTTGGCTGGATTGCCGACAGCAATCTTTCTTGCAGGAATAACCATGTTCGCTGGCACAAAGGCTAAAGCGCCAACAATCGAATTTTCACCAACCTCCACGTCATCCATTACAACCGCATTCATTCCAATAAGGCAATTCTCCTTGAGGATGGCACCATGAATAATCGCTCCATGTCCAACATGCGCTCCTTTATGCAACCAAACCGCAGTTCCTGGGAACATGTGTATCGTGCAACTTTCTTGCACATTACATCCGTCTTCAATCACTATTCTACCCCAATCGCCACGAATAGCCGCACCGGGTCCGATGTAAACATTCTTTCCAATTTGAACATTTCCAATTACGCTTGCCGTTTGATGGACAAAAGCTGTTGGATGAATGCTCGGTCGCATTCCGTTGAATTCGTAGATCATTTTTGAGATTCAAATTTCAAGGCTCAAGCTACAAGAATCAAGGTAAATAGAGCAAGTAGATAGTAACTTGCCACCCAAATAAATATAGATGGCTGTATCGATTAAAGAGTTTATTGAAGGATTACCAAAGGCTGAACTGCACTTGCATATAGAAGGTTCGTTTGAGCCAGAATTGATGTTTGAAATTGCTCAACGCAATAAGAAAGAGATTCGATTCAACTCGGTTGAGGAAGTAAAAGAGGCTTACAACTTCAGTAATCTTCAAGATTTTCTTGATATCTATTATGAAGGAATGAATGTGCTCACAACCGAGCAGGATTACTACGACCTAACTTGGGCTTACATAAGTAAGGTGTATTTGGAGAATGTGATTCACACCGAGATTATGTTCGACCCGCAGGGTCACACAGACCGCGGAATTCCATTTGACACTGTGATAAATGGAATCGATAGGGCGTTGAAAGACGCACAAACCAAACTCGGAATGACAACCGTTCTAATCATGAGTTTTCTTCGTCATTTGGATGAAGAATCAGCTTTCAAAACTTTGGAAGATGGGTTGAAACATCGAGATAAGATTATGGCTATTGGTCTTGACTCTTCCGAGCTAGGAAACCCGCCTTCTAAGTTTGAACGTGTTTACAAAACTGCTAAAGAAGCGGGTTTCAAATTGGTGGCTCATGCTGGAGAAGAAGGTCCAGCCGAATATGTTTGGGAAGCATTAAACCTATTAGATATTGACCGCTTAGACCACGGAAACCGCTGTTTAGAGGATGAAAAACTTGTGGCCGAACTGGCCAAACTAAAAATGGGATTGACGGTTTGTCCGTTGTCTAACTTGAAATTGTGTGTGGTTGATGATTTGAAAAAGCATCCTCTAAGAACAATGCTTGAAAAAGGGTTGAAACCATCCATTAATTCTGATGACCCAGCTTACTTTGGAGGACACATGAACAACAACTACTTGGCAACAGCTGAAGCCTTGGACCTAACCAAAAAAGAGTTGGCCACAATTGCCAAAATCAGCTTTGAAACAAGCTTTTTAAGTGACTTTCAAAAAGAAGAAAACATCAAATTGATTGATGATTATTTAGCGACCAATTCTTAAGCGCGTTCGATAATCGTGGCGTAGCCTTGCCCTACTCCAATACACATTGTAACAAGCGCATATCGCTTTTGAGTTTTCTGTAATTGAATAGCTGCGGTTTGCAGAAGTCTTGCCCCACTCATTCCAAGTGGATGACCAATAGCAATTGCTCCTCCATTTGGATTAACTCTTGAATCATCATCAGCCAATCCCATTTTGCGCGTACAGGCAAGTGATTGAGCAGCAAAGGCTTCATTCAATTCAATTACGTCCATTTGGTCTAATGTTAAACCAGCTCGTTTCAGTGCTTTTTCCGAAGCATAAACAGGGCCAATTCCCATAATTCTAGGTTCAACACCAGTAACAGCGGCAGAAACTATGCGAGCCATTGGCTTAAGGTTGTGGTCCTTTAAAGCTTGGTCAGAAGCCACTAGCATCGCAGCTGCACCATCGTTTAAGCCAGAACTGTTTCCAGCAGTTACAGAACCGTCCTTTTTGAAAGCAGCTCTTAGCTTCCCAAGGACTTCAAGGGAAGTATTTGGTTTGATAAATTCGTCCTGATTGAAAATGATTGGGTCCGCTTTGCGCTGCGGAATTTTAACCGCAACAATTTCCTCCGCCAATCTTCCAGATTCTCTTGCCTCAGCGGCTTTCATGTGAGAATTATATGCGAACAAATCTTGCGCTTCTCGCTCAATTCCGTACATCTCAACAAGGTTTTCAGCCGTTTGCCCCATTCCTTCTGTTCCGTACAGCTCCTTCATTCTTGGGTTGATAAAACGCCAACCGAAACTCGTATCGTGCATTTCAGCATCTCGCCCAAATGGTTTGCTGGCTTTAGAAATAACCCAAGGTCCACGCGTCATGTGTTCCACTCCACCAGAAACGTATATGTCACCATTACCTGTTTGAATGGCGCGTGCCGCATTGATGGTTGATGCCATTCCGGATGAACACAAACGATTGACTGTTTCGCCACCAACACTCCACGGCAAACCAGCAAGAAGTAGAGCCATTCTGGCTACATTTCGATTATCTTCTCCTGCCTGATTCGCACAACCAAAAATCAAATCTTCAATTGCTGATGGGTCTAGATTGGGATTCCGTCTCATCAATTCCCGAATTGGAATGG
>DMRV01000358.1 GCA_003456455.1 Flavobacteriales bacterium | reverse complement strand
TGCGGTATCAGCGGTAAACTCACTCGACTGAAAAATCTTAGACATAGCCATGCTGTCTAAAGCAGCTAAGATTGGGTCGTCAGCTAAAATTTCAAATTCGGTTGTGTCCGAACTTTGGCTAAAACCTTGAAATCCACCCATCATCAGCACGAGCACGAAAATCCTCCTCCACATCATATTTTGCCTTTCTGTGTGCATGTAATGTAACATTCAGGTACAAAATTATTCAACGTGCAAAGGAATTAAGCTACTCTACTAAGAAGCTATTAACTATTTGTTTTGGATTACTCAGCCCTGCTTTACTCGTAGCAATTGACCTACCCTGATTAGGGTATAAGTGATTTGGGCTGCTTTAGAGCGCAACATTTGTACGTACTTTTGGTTTCTGTTTAGAATCATTCTTAATAACGTGACGGCCAAAGATCTCATACCAGGACAGCATGCAATCGTATCATCTTTTTTAGATGCACGATTAGCAACACATTTAGCCGAAAGAGGTGTGGTTGCAGGTGAGCGACTGAGTATTGAGCGTGTGGCTCCAATGGGATGTCCGATTGCTATTCGCGTTTCTGATCATGTTCTTTGCCTCAGAAAAGCGGAAGCATCAACAATTGTTGTTCTCCCAGAGGCTATCTAAACAACAATCAAGTTTACGGATGAAGGAAGGGAAAGAGACGCTGAAAGTCGCCTTAATTGGCAACCCCAACAGCGGCAAAACATCTCTTTTTAATAAACTCACTGGTCTTCATCAAAAAGTTGGGAATTTTCCAGGGATAACGGTTGAGAAAAAATCTGGACAGTTCGCAATAGGAAAACGTATAGTTAACCTGGTAGATTTTCCAGGAACATACAGTCTTCAGTCTCGCTCTATGGACGAAGAAGTGGCCGCAAACGCCATCGTTGATTCTCAAAACCCTGACCACCCCGATTTGGTACTGATTGTAGTAGATGCATCGCATCTCAAAACCAGTCTCTATCTGGCGTTGCAAGTATTGGAGAAAGGAATTCCAGCAATTTTGGTACTCAACATGGCCGATCAGCTATCGCGATTAACCTCTCGACTCGACCTTTCCATTCTTTCAGAAACGCTGAACGTCCCTGTGATAAAGACCAACGCAAGAGAAGGAAAAGGCGTAGATGAATTGAAGCAAATAATTGCCAGTTATTCGTTAGAGGTGCCAACAGTTACGTGGAATCCTGATACTGAAAAGCATCAGGTAATTAAGAATATTCTACAAAAATCGAACGGAGATGGAGCTGTTTCAGCACATGGCGTTACGAAAAAACTAGATGACATTTTAACGCATCGCATTTTTGGAGTGGTGTTTTTTCTGTCCCTGCTCGGCCTCATGTTTCAAGGGATTTATTCTTGGTCGGCTTACCCGATGGAGTTGATTGAAACGTTATTCAGTTATGGCGCTACTTTCTTCTTAGATGTGTTACCAGATTCTTTTCTCACACGGCTATTTGTTGAAGGCATTTGGGCCGGATTAGGTGGGGTGGTCATTTTCATCCCACAGATTGCTTTTTTATTCCTGTTTGTTGCCCTTTTAGAAGAAACTGGATATATGGCACGTGTTAGTTTTATTGCTGACGGTTGGTTGCGCAAGTTTGGTTTGCAAGGGCGCTCTATTGTGCCACTAATAGGCGGTGTTGCCTGCGCTGTCCCAGCCATTCTAGCCGCACGAACGATTTCAAACCAGAAGGAACGATTGCTAACTATAATGGTAACGCCATTTATGGCCTGTGCCGCACGATTACCTGTTTATGCGCTGCTTATCGCCCTGGTTATTCCGGTCGGTTTTCAGGGGCTGGCTTTACTCTTTATGTACTTGTTGGGAGTTGTGACAGCATTAGGTGCAGCAATGGTTTTAAATAAGACCATTAAGTCTGAAGGAGAGAGCCACTTTATGATGGAACTACCTGATTACAAAATCCCGAAACTTTCAAATGTATTGCTGGAAATTATCCGTAAGGTGACGCAATTTGTGACTAGTGCAGGAAAAATCATCGTGCTTGTCTCCATTTTACTTTGGCTTGGAGCCTCTTATGGCCCAGCTGACAGATTCGAGACAATTGAAGCGAAGTATGCACAGGTTGATACGGAAGAAGGGGAACAACAGAAAAATGCCGAGTTGCTCGAAAACTCCTACATCGGAATTCTTGGTAAGTCAATTACTCCAGTAATTGAACCGCTGGGTTACGACTGGAAGATTGGGATTGCGCTAATAACATCATTTGCTGCGCGAGAAGTGTTTGTTGGAACAATGGCAACGATTTACAGCGTTGGCTCTTCTGATGAAGATGTTTCTTCGGTTAGAGAAAAGATGCAATCGCAGGTTAATCCGCAGACAGGAAAACCACTTTATGATTTGCCATTTGGTCTGTCGTTGCTTGTGTTTTATGCTTTTGCCATGCAATGCATGAGCACGCTGGCAGTAGTCAAGACCGAAACCGGAACTTGGAAATGGCCTATGATTCAATTGGTGATGATGACCGGGCTGGCATACGTTTCTAGTCTTGCAGTTTACAATTTGGCGGCTTTACTTTAACGGATGAACCGCGAAGAGCGAATCCGCAATGCAATTGGACCATTTGTTCCCGAAGGAACAGAAGTGCCATTAGCGGAAAAAATTGTCAGGCACCGTTGCCATCTTACCATCACCCGAGATAGAAAAACCAAAGCGGGAGATTACCGCCACCCATACGGGAAAAACGGCCATCGTATTTCAGTAAACGGAAGCTTGAACCAGTATGCTTTTCTGATAACACTTGTGCACGAAATGGCGCATTTGGTCAATTGGGAGCGGCATGGCAGAAAGGTTAACCCGCATGGTAAGGAGTGGAAAATGGCATTTCAGGAAGAAATGACACCCTTTTTAAGGGAAGATGTTTTTCCTACGGATATTCTCAATCAGCTACGGATTCACATGCAAAAGCCCAAATCTGCTACTGTGCGCGATTTGGAATTGATGCGTTTACTCCGCAGTTATGACGACCCTTCTGATAAGGTTCTTTTAGAAGATATCCCTGAAAATGAGGAGTTTCAATTAGGAAATAAGCGTTTTGTGAAAAAGGAAAAGCTGCGCAAACGCTATCGTTGTGAGTTGGTCGGAACCGGAAGAGTTTATTTGGTAAGTGCTATTGCGGAGGTGGAAGTTTAACGTTTGAGGCTGAGGTTGATTCGGGTTTGCGTGAAGGATAGGAGCGGCATCCTTTTTTCGGTTTTGTTGAGCGAAGTGGAAACGAGATCAGAAAAAGATATAGCGGATAGCCTGACCCGATTTGCGTGGGGTTGCAGTGAGGCGAGGGACACGCCCTTCGATAAACTCAGGACAGGCTACAAATAATCTACTAAAAATCAATGGTTAAGAGCCATTGCAACATTGACTGAATTAATTACTTTTGCAGCCCTCGTTCTGAAACATGGAAAAGTCTAGTGCATTCATAGTTCAATTCTCAGGATTGAAACTCGGGAAACACAGCTTTGAATTTGATGTTGACGATGCGTTCTTTGAAAAACTCGAGTATTCTCCGATTGAAAAGGGAGAAGTTGAAGTAACGGTTGTGTTAGAAAAGAAGTCTAGCATGATGATTCTTGACTTTGAACTGAACGGTTGGGTGGCCGCTAACTGTGATAGATGCACAGTTGAATTTAAGCAACCACTTACAGGAGAGCATCAGTTGTATGTGAAGTTTGGCGATGACTTTGAAGAGCTGGATGAAACCCTTTTGGTTATTCCGCATGAGTCTTACGAGCTAGATGTATCACAACTGATTTACGAGTTTATACAACTTAACGTTCCGTTGAGGAAGATTCCGTGCGAAGAGAATGATGACACAAGTTTGTGTGATCAGGAAACTTTAAAGGTGTTGGAAGCTTCGGAAACAGACGGAAAAAGTAGCAACCCATTATGGGCTGAATTGAATAAGATTAAAGATCAACTGAAAGATTAACAAGTATTAAGTAGAACATAATGGCACATCCTAAACGGAAAATATCCAAGCAACGCAGAGACAAGAGAAGAACTCATTACAAAACTGAGGCTCCTACAATTGCTTTGTGTCCAACTACTGGCGAACCACATCTTTACCACCGTGCTCATTGGTACGAAGGAAAACTTTACTACAAGGGAAAAGTAGTAATGGAAAAAGCATAACACATACCGAAACTCGGACTTGTGTAAAAAAGGATTGCGGCTATAACTTAGCCGCAATTTTTGTTTTGACGAGTAAGGAAAAAGCAACGGAATGACGAAGACCAGAGCGGCCATTACAGGAAT
>DMRV01000180.1 GCA_003456455.1 Flavobacteriales bacterium | reverse complement strand
ATCAAAAGCAATAGCTCGCCCTCGTGGATGACCAGAAATCTTCTTCTCACACAATTCGGCCGAAATATCTCCAACCGTTAAATGCCAATCCTGCTCCTGGGCATGCTCCAAAAAGTAGCCGATGAGGGTGGTGGCCGAGCGTCCTGCTCCTATCACAAAAATGTTCTTCATAAAGCGCAAATTACAGAAGACTGAAGTCCGATTAGCGTCAAACAAAGACAATTTTTGAACGCCAGTTCAAACACTATTTTAGAGCCATGAAAACAGATGTAGCCGAGATACAAGAAACGCTGAAAGACATTCTGAAAGCTCACGTTCCTACGCTGAGAATTAGAAAGGACAAACCGAGCGGTTTAGAAATGTGCGGCACAAAAGAAGCAATGCAAGGCAAGCAGAAAGTGGATGGTTTTTACTTTGCGAGCGTTATACCGAAAGCGAAGGACTGCCGATTGTATTACTTCCCTATTTACACGCACAAGAATGAGTTTTCTCTTTCCGATGACCTTCAAAAAGCCTTGAAAGGCAAAAGCTGTTTTCACATTAAAAAACTAAGCCCCGAAATGGAAAAAGAGATTGAGGGAATGGTTTCGAAGGGTGTGGAATTGTATGATAAGGATGGGTTGATTTAACTATGGAATACATCTTTCCAACATTGTTGATAGGTCCGGCATTATTCCTTGTTGGTTCGCTAACCTACCTCCAACTTAGAACATTTTATGATAGACACCTTCGAAGCTATCATGAAGAAATTCGCGCCTACTTAATTAGCCAATCCCTTGAAGTAGTTGAGATTAGGTATCCAAATAAATCAGATTGGTTAGATGATTGCTTTCCAGAGCCACCTTTTGTGAAGTTTGGATTTCTCATCTTTCACTTCACTAGTCTTTATAGTTCATGGGTGAAGCGACAATACAAAATAATCGAAGCGACAGATAACGACAACAGAAACTTTCGAGTTTGGCTCGAAATTGAATCCGTTTTCTTTCAAAAAACTAAACTGACATTCGAACAAAAGCTAATCAAATCATTCTTCCAACCAACAGAACATGGCCATTTGGCAAGCACCGTTTCTGCACATGACAATTGTCCAGCTTGTGGATGGAAACTTACAGGCGAGGAAAATATGTGCCCTGAATGCGAACTACAATTTCAATAAATGACCCAAACCCATTTTCAAAAACTCGAACGCATGTATCTGGTTGCCAACATCCAGAAGTTAATGTTTGAGACAACCACAATCAATATATCGGAAGGTGAAGCTGAGGTTGGACTGACCGTTCAGGAGAAATATCATCACGCGGGCGCTGCAATGCATGGTGCTGTGTATTTTAAACTCTTGGATGATGCCGCCTACTTTGCGGCAAACTCCGTTATTGAAGATGTTTTCCTTCTAACCTCCTCATTTAATGTAAACCTCATTCGGCCAGTTGTTTCTGGAAAAATTAGGGCCATTGGCAAACTGAAATCACAGTCTAAAAACCTCCTTATTGCAGAAGCCACGATTTACAACGAAGAGGGAAAAGAAGTGGCATTCGGCACCGGGACTTTCATGAAAAGCGGAGTGGTTTTAACACCCGAAATAGGATACAAATAGGCTAATTTTGCACCATGCGAAACTGGATTATTTTCATTGCCATTCTTGGAGCTGTAACCGTTATTCTTGGAGCCATTGGAGCGCACACCTTAAGAAACACGTTGAGCGATGTTCAACTGAATAGTTTCGCTACAGGGGTTCGATATCAAATGTGGCACATTTTTGCTATTGCTGGTTGTGTGCTTCTTTCCAAACAATTCAACGTTAATTTGAATGCTTCGCTTTGGCTTTTCGCCATTGGAACGCTGTTTTTCTCAGGTTCAATCTTTATGCTTTCTACAATTCCTGTTCACGGAGTGGAAGGTGTGAAAGCCATTGGTTTAGCTACACCGATTGGCGGACTTATTCTGGTTGCCGCTTGGTTAAGTGTTGCAGTTCAGTTTATTCGAAAGAAGTAGAGTATCAGCTTACGGAGCCAACTTGTTTTTCAACGCTTTCGCGATTGAATTCGGAATTTTATCGAGTGAATTCAGTAAGTAAGGCAGTGCTTTTAGCTTCAAACCTTCGTACTCGCTTGGTACAACGGCATCAATCAAATGCGGTCCTGGCTCTCTGAAAGCATTTTCCAATGCTGAGTTAAATTCTTCGGCAGTTCTAACGCGCTCGGCAGGCATTCCCATTCCTTTTGCAATCGACACAAAGTCAATTCCAGGTTGCGAGATATCTAATTGCGCTAATGCTTTCGGACCAACCTTCTCCGCCCCTACTCTTTCCAATTCAATATTGAGAATGGCATAAGAACCGTTGTTCATTACCACGGTTGTCACATCCAACTTTTCAGCAACAATGGTCCAAAGTGATTGTATGGTGTACATAGAGGAGCCATCTCCAACCAAAGCCAACACAGGTCGGTTTTTTGCTGCCACGGCCGCGCCAACTGCAACAGGCAATCCTTGTCCTATGGCGCCTCCAGTAAGCGTAAGCAAATCGTGTTTTGGAGCACCAGCTGTGTGGAAAGGGATTTTCAATCCAGAAGTCTGTGCTTCATCAGAAATAATGGCATTATCTGGAAGCAACGCCCCAACCGCTTGCGCAATTTTCTCTGCGTTTAATTTGCCTGAAGCGAGTTTTGGTCGTTTGGCTTCCTGTAGCTTTGGAGCCGTATCTGTAGCTCCAACTGCCGCGACCAACGCATCCAAACTCTTTAAAGCGTCTTGTTCCAACGTCACTAAATCATGTAATTCACAATCGTCAGGAACCAAGTAACTTTTCTTATCCGGATAGGCGAAGAATGAAACGGGTGCTTTAGCATCAATCAGGATTAAATGGTCGTAACCACTCAACTGCACGGCAGCCATTTCGGCCAAATAAGCGATACGCCCTACGTTTGGCAAACCTGCACCAC
>DMRV01000181.1 GCA_003456455.1 Flavobacteriales bacterium | reverse complement strand
CTACGTTTGGCAAACCTGCACCACGCTGTAAACGTGTAGGAAAAACTTCCGTGTAAAGTTTAGCACCTGTCTTTTCCGAAATCTTGGAAGCTGCCATCAAACCAGCCTCAAGCGTAACTCTTCTTCCTAGAAGAATGGCGGTTTTCTTACCTGATGTTTTTAAGACTTCTGCAATTTCATTTATAACTGAACCAGAAGCGGTTTCAGGTTCTGGCTGAGTGAAATCGTTAATAGCTTCACCGCCTTCTCCCCACGAAACATCAGCAGGTAAAATGAGTGTAGATATTTGATTTGGAGCACCTTGAGCAACCTTGATGGCTTCTGCTGCATCAGAACCAATTTTACTCGTTTCCTGAGTTGTGCGAACCCATTTGGAGCAATTTCGTGCAACTGTTTCAATATCTGACTGAAGCTGTGCATCGTATTGTGTGTGATACGTTGCGTGGTCGCCAACAATATTGACCATAGGAACACGCGCTTTACGGGCATTGTGCAAATTGGCAAGACCGTTTCCGAGTCCACAACCAAGGTGCAATAAGGTAGCCGCTGGCTTTTCTGCAATTCGAGCATAACCATCAGCAGCTCCAGTTGCTACACCTTCAAAAAGAGTAAGCACAGCACGCATGTTTGAATCATCCAAAGCGGCAACAAAATGCATTTCGGAAGTCCCAGGATTGGTAAAACATGTATCAATCCCTGCGTTTGTCAGTGTGTCTATTAATGCTTTCGCGCCATTACCTTTTTTCTTGCTCATAATGCTGATGTTGGTGTTTAACGAATTATTAAAAATTCCAGTACGATTTTAAGCAAAATATATCAGGGAATATAGCTGCAACTGTCGTACGGGGTTTGTAGGTCTCGCGCGTTAGGGATTGTAGCGGCATCCTTTTCTGAGGAACGAAGAAAAGATACAGCGTAAAGCCCGGCACCACCATGCCCCGAAACGGGGTGGTGCAACGCCCAAAAAAGAAGTCGGGCACAAGGCGGATTATTTTACATTCGCGGCTCAACAAATCGACTATTCTCATGTCTGACAAGTACACGCAATACACCGAAGCTCTTTCTGAAATCTCTGACATCGGCCATGCCACTGCCCTGCTTCATTGGGATTTGGAAACGTATATGCCACAAAAAAGTCATGCTCGTAGAGCGCAGCAAATTGGCACACTTTCTAAGTTGGCGCATATTAAAATGACCGACCCAGAATTGAAGAAATTGGTTGATGAATTAGCGGCTAACCTTCCGAGTGATGCAAAGGAAGCTTCGAATATCAAGCATACTTCTCGTGATTTGAAACGTAAAACGTTGTTCGATGCCAAGTTTGTTGAGGACATGAGCCGAGCAACTAGCGAAGCATTTTTTCATTGGCAGAAAGCGAAGGAGAATAATGACTTTGCGCTATACGCTCCATTCCTTCAGAAAGTAATTGATTTAAAGCGAAAAGAGGCCGAAATTGTAGGTTATGAAGGTCATCCTTATGATGCGCTTTGCGATGAGTTTGAGCCTGGTTGCACGGTAGCTGAATTGGACGAATTGTTTGAAGGCGTAAAAAAGGACTTGAAGCCGTTGCTGGATGCCATAAAAGCTAAGCCTCAAGTGAACGACAGTTTCATGGATCAGTATTTCAATCATGATGAGCAGTGGGATTTCGGGATTGAGGTTTTGAAAGACATGGGTTATGATTTTGAAGGTGGAAGACAAGACGTTTCGAGTCACCCGTTTACCATCAATTTTTCGGCAACAGATGTACGAGTTACTACACGCGTTTCTGAAGATACCTTCAACGAAATGCTTTGGAGCTGTATTCACGAAGGCGGCCATGCTTTGTATGAGCAAGGATTGCCTGATAGCGAATATGGATTGCCATCAGGTGAAGCTGTTTCTCTAGGTATTCACGAAAGCCAGAGCCGATTGTGGGAGAACAACGTTGGTCGTTCGCTTTCTTTCTGGGAGTGGAAATTCGCTCGATTGAAGGAGGTTTTTCCAACGCAGTTTGAAGGTGTTTCTGCTGAAGATTTCTTTAAGGCTATGAATAAGGTTGAGTCAAGTTTGATTCGCGTAAACGCTGATGAATTGACTTACCATTTTCATATTCTCATACGTTATGAAATCGAAAAAGGAATTATGGAAGAAAAGCTGAATGCCGTTGATCTTCCTACCGCTTGGAATGCGAAATACAAGGCGTATTTAGGAGTTGATGTTCCGAATGATAGCGAAGGTGTTTTGCAGGATATTCACTGGAGCCACGGTTCTATTGGCTACTTCCCTACCTACTCTATTGGTAGTTTTTATGCAGCTCAATTTCATGTTGCGGCAGAAAAGGTGATTGGCACATTAGACCCAAACAATCCAAAGCCGTACTTGAAAAGCCTGTTGGCTTGGTTGCGAGAGAATGTTCATCAGCACGGGAAAATGTACAGTTCAAAAGAGCTTTGCGAACGAATTAGCGGTGAACCTTTGAACTCCAAATACTTTATGGATTACACCAAGAAGAAGTATGGCGTGATTTATGGGATTTGAAAAAACTCGAAACACAAACATTGCAAAACCGATTTAACATTCGCTTTTGCAATGTTCCTTACCGAAACTTTCATACAATACAAACGTTCTCTTTACGTTATCCTGATATTATCATAGTTTCGTGACATGAAGAATTTCCTTGTAATAATGGCGCTTTTAGTAGGCGCAAACGCATTTGCTCAAGACGGCACTGCATCTCCAGAGTGGAATACCAATTTGGTTAAGGCTGTGGATAAGGCCATTGCCGAGAAAAAGCCATTACTGATGTTTTTTACTGGTAGCGATTGGTGTGGCTGGTGCAAACGCCTGCAAGCAGAAGCATTTATACAGCCCGCTTTTCAGAAATGGGCTGATGAGAACGTAGTTTTGATGGAGCTTGATTATCCGCGTAGAACAGCACAGGACGAAGAAATTAAGCAACAAAACACGAACATTTTGCGCATGTTTGGTGTGCGAGGTTATCCAACCATTTGGTTTGTAAATCCAACCAAAAATGGTTCGGAAATTAACTTCGGAAAAATTGGTAGCACAGGATATGTTCGTGGTGGTGCCGAAGCTTGGATTGCCGAAGCAAATAAGATTTTAGCAGCCCAGCCATAGACGCAGCTGCGTTACGTAAATTAAGCCGGGATTTTTGGCGGACTCTATAATGTTTTAGGAATTGATTGCTCAAGATTGGGCAAACATGTTTGTGAAGAATGAAGGAAAAGAAAGCTACTGCGAGGAAAAAGAAGAAAGGACTGCTTCCGGAAAATGCCAAGGCATATGTTGCTCCTTTAGCTGAGAATTTCCAGGAAAAAGAAGATTTTGACCGTGCTGTTGGACTAGATTTCATCACGTACGCCAACGAGACAACAAGAGGTGGCGGAAAATTTATTGCAGCCCTTTCTCACGGAACCTCACCAGCAGGAGCCTATCAGTACATATTTGATCATTACGACAAAATCAGCAGACCTGAGAACTTGCGTTTCACGTTTGTTAATTCCAAGCTAAAGAGCCAGCGTGGATTAAAAAACGTCATGGATGCTGTAGGACTTGTTAAAACTTTACTTGCAACTGGTAGGATTACGAAAGACCAAATTCTAGGACGTGGGCTCAACCGTGACAACATGGATGAGTATTGTGCTCAGTTGAATGTGGATTTGGCATCTTACCTTAAAGAAAACGATAAAGAAGGAGTGGACTACATGTTTGTAGCTACTGATCCGGCTGGTCGCGTGGCAGGCATAACACGTTTTTCAAACGCATTTGACGTAGAAGAGATAAGCTGCGTTGTAAATGATAGAAAAGCAAAGGAACTTACCCTTACGCCTTGGTTTATTATGAAGAGCAAGCGCATTGCCTTCCTTGCTACCAAGGCAGACAAAAGGCGTGCATTGGCTTGGCTGTATTATCGGTGGGGACATCATGATGAAAGTCCTAGTTTTCTCCGTTTTATGGATGACTCTCACAAGCGGCTGAAGGTTTTTATTGACGATAAAGCACTCACTTGGCCGCAAGTAGAACTTGAAAGAGAAACGCCATATGGTACTAGCAGAATTAGGATTGACCTGCCCAAACCGTACAGTTACTTTTCTAAAAGTAAAAAACCAGTAATTCTATTGGTTCATGGGTTCTTAGGACTTAATTCCTATGACGGTCTGCTTACTTCTATTCCAACTCAAAAGTACTTGGCTGCCGCTATGCACTACGGCTCCATTCCAACCGATTTGCCAATCAAAGAATACTCGCAGCATGTTCTTAAAAACATCGATGCTGCTATCACTCATTTTGGAGACCTAGGGCATCCGATTTATCTATTCGATCATTCCATGGGAAATATTTATTTCCAAATGATGGAGCGTGATTTCGAAAGTTTGGAAGGTGTAAAGAAGTACCTGCGTGGAAGAATTGGCGCCAATCCATTTTTTGGAGAAGAAGCAAAGCATGCATCAATCGGTTTTTTGGATAATGTGATTTTGCCTTCGAACCAGGGGTTGGCAGCAAAAACTATTTTCAACACCGCTAGGCGAGTTATTCCTTTCGAATCGAATGTTGGAATGCGAAATCGTGGGATTTGGCTTACAGAGTGGCTTATCCGTAAAGACTCCGCTATGCGAGATAGAGTTTGGAAAGCTACCAAGGCTAGAATAATGCTGCTGATGACCACAATTGGCTCGCTGCCGCATTTGAATAGAATT
>DMRV01000253.1 GCA_003456455.1 Flavobacteriales bacterium | reverse complement strand
AGGTCAACTTCCTGATAAAGAAGGACAGATGTACCATATGCAGGACGACAATCTATATATGGTTCCAACGGCAGAAGTACCATTAACAAACATCTTCCGTGATGTGATTCTAAAGGATGATGAACTTCCAAAGAAACTGACAGCATATTCCCCGTGTTTTAGGAGAGAAGCTGGTTCTTATGGAAAGGACGTGAAAGGTTTGAACCGCTTGCATCAGTTTGATAAAGTAGAGATTGTGCAAGTGGTTGAACCAGAAAAAAGCTACGAAGTACTTGACACCATGGTGGCTCATGTAACTGGGCTGCTGGACAAACTAGGATTGCATTATCGTGTACTCCGTTTATGCGGTGGCGATCTTGGTTTCACATCAGCGCTTACGTTTGATATGGAAGTGTGGTCAGGTGGCCAAGACCGTTGGTTGGAGGTCAGCTCTGTCTCCAACTTCGAAACCTTCCAAGCAAACAGATTGAAACTGCGTTACCGGAAGGGAACAGATAAGCCACAATTAGCACATACGCTTAACGGAAGTGCCCTAGCATTGCCTCGAATTATGGCCGCTCTTATCGAAAACAATCAAACCGAAAATGGAATTGATATTCCTGAGGCTTTACATCAGTATACAGGTTTTACAAGCATTAGTTTAGATGCGTAATTCAATTCTTTCTACGAGTTTACTGCTGGGGATTTTGGTCGCAGTGGCGAGTTGTAGAACGGATTTCATCGCAGAACAGAATGCAGCAGAAAGTCTCCTTGGTGTACTGAATAACGTAGAGCAATCTTCCAACGAAGTAGATGCACGACTCATTAAGCAATATGTGAAAGATGTTGCGGAGAAGTGTCAGACAATTCAAAACGAATTGACGGACACGTTGGAATTGGAACAAGCTCAGAAGCTTGTAAATTTCTGTGCGTTACAAGAACATCTTCAAAGTTGCTTGTATAGGAAACAACTGATTGACGCGGAAGTAATCCAAACACGGAATCAGATTTTTAACCTACAAACAGACTTGAAAGAAAGACGAGCCGATAAGGATAGCGTAAACGTTTATATTGAGCAGGAATTTCTATTTGTAGAAAGTTTGAACGAAGGTGCAGAACAAGTTGTGGCGGAACTTAACGCTTGTTTTGAAACTTATGATGAACTAAAGAATGAAATAGACCGTTTACTGATTGCATTGCCAAGCAAAGTTCAAGAATGAAATCGAGATTATTCATATCACTTTTATTACTCACATTCTCGTTTGATGGTTATGCCCAAACAGACACGGATGAGCAGTTAGCTGCACAATACTTCAAGAATGGAGAATATGAGAAGGCGGAAGTCTACTACAAGAAGCTTTACAAGAAATCTAATGACGAATTTTTCTTCAGATATTATGTTGATTGTTTACTGAAACTAGAGGATTTTGACGGGGCAGAAAAGACGGTTGAGAAGCGCATAAAGAAAGAAGCGGACGTAGTGCTTTATGTCCATCTGGGCTACATCCATAAGGCGTCTGGTGATACGAAAGCTTCGGAACAAGCGTATGGAAAGGCGATTCAGGAATTGCCCCCTTTTCAACGACAAATTAACGCTTTGGCAAACGCTTTTACAGATAAAGGCGAATTGGATTATGTGGTTCGTACGTATGAAAAGGGTCGAAAGCTGTTGAATGGTCTGTACAATTACCGGTTTGAGTTGGCGGCTGTATACAATAAGCAAGGCAAGTTTGATAGGGCGCTGGAGGAATATTTGGATGCGTTAACAGAGGACGAATCTCAGATTACGAAGATTCGCACCGATTTGTTGGATCTGTTTATTGCTGACCAAACAAATGCCAAGCAAGAGTATTTTGAAGAAGCTGTCATCGGACGTATTCAGCGGCAACCGCAAAAAGATATTTATCCTGAATTACTGATTTGGCATTTCGAGCAGCAGAAGAAATTCAGTCAGGCGTTTGCGCAAGCTAAAGCGTTGGACAGAAGAAACAAAGAAGACGGTGCGCGTATCATGCAATTTGGGCACATCTGCCGCGCTAACGAATCGTTTGATTTAGCGATTGAAGCATACCAATACGTCATCAAAAAAGGTCGTGATAGCTACTATTATTTGAGTTGCAAGAAAGATTTGGTGAACACGCTTTACGAAAAGGCAGTTGCTGGAGGAACCTACACTGACCAAGAATTACTTGACCTAGAAAAGACGTTCTTGACTACGCTGGATGAGTTTGGACGAAACGGAAATGTGGCTCAAATGATGATGAATTTGGCGGAACTTTACACATTCTACATCCACAATACTGAAAAAGGGATAGACCTTTTGTATGAGGTTTTAGGATTACCGGGAATCAACCGAAGAGACCTCGCCATGGCAAAAATTCAGTTGGCCGATGCCTTGCTTTTTACGGGTGAGGTTTGGGAAACAACCCTACTCTACTCTCAGGCCGAAAAGATGTTTAAGCGAGATGAAATTGGGCGTATCGCCAAGCTGAAAAATGCCAAGTTGGCCTATTACACTGGGCAGTTTGAATGGGCGCAGGCGCAACTCAATGTATTGAAGGCTGCCACCAGCGATTTCATTGCCAACGATGCGCTCTACCTCGCCATGCTCATTGGCGACAACTCAATTATGGACACCACTTACGCTGCGCTTAGCACCTTCGCGCGGGCCGACCTCCTACTCTACCAAAATAAGTTGGACAGCACAAAACTGGCGTTAGATAGCATCGAAGAATTTTATCCTGGCCACAGCCTGCAAGACGATATTCTATTTAAGCGCGCGCAGATTGCTGAAAAGGAAGGTAACTACGAATTCGCACAAGAAAACTACCATCGTGTGTGGAAGGAATACCCAACCGACCTCCTAGCTGATGATGCCGTTTACCGCATGGCGCAACTCAGCGAGAACCAGCTTAAGAGCAATTCCACGGCAATGGAGTATTATCAAGAATTGCTGCTAAACTACCCTGGGAGTCTGTTCACTGTGGAAGCTCGAAAGCGGTATCGGACCTTGCGTGGAGATTTGTTGAACTAAGAAGTTTGACTTACTTCATCTTGTGATGAATTTATGAAGAGCTCCAAGTCTAATTAGCGCACTCTTTCTAATCACAATATTGATTGGCCGTTCTGTCAAGTGCTCCGTGAAATAGAAATAGAACGGAATGTTCGGATTCTTATACGTGGGTCCAAACTGATTTTTCATTCGAAGATTTCGTGAAATTTCTTTAGCGCGGTTTTTGTCTAAACCAAACTCCTTCAATAGCCCAACAACTTTTAGTCTATCAACGAGTAATACCTCTAATTGCGATATGTCGTCACACGAAAAACCCTTTGTCTTCGCAGCCCGAATCCAACTCAGCAAGTAATACTCCGTTTCCTTTTTCTCATCGAAAAGCCAGCCTTCTTTTAGTTTGCCATCAATTCCGATAAAATCAAGTTCAAACGCAAAAGTTGGAATATTTTTGTTGACGAAATGAGCCGCA
>DMRV01000053.1 GCA_003456455.1 Flavobacteriales bacterium | reverse complement strand
TATGGATATCTGAATTTAACGGACATATTGAAGATTTAGTTGGTTCTGCCTGTCAAGAAGGTTATCGTAAAATTGCCTCCTACGGTGGAGATGGCTCTTTGAATGCGGCTGTAAACGGATTAGTGACTCAAACAGTTTGTTCTCCGAAAGATGTTCTTCTTGCGCATTATCCTAGCGGAACGGGTAACGATTGGACGCGCTTCTTTAAAATACCCAACAAACCAAAGGATTGGGTGCAAACGATTAATAAAAACCTTGTTTTTAACCACGATTTAGGGATTATCGATTTAACCAAAGACGGCAAGCCCGCCAAACATTACTTCGTGAATATTGCTGGTGTGGCTTACGAATCGCAATGTGCGGTACTCATTACCGAAGCACGAAAAACTAAAAGCTTATTTCAGGGTAAGCTGTTTTATGATTTCATTGTTTTAAAAGGATTGTTCTCGTTTCAAGTTCCAGAGCTAACGCTCAAGTACAGTGATGTGGTACGAACGGAAAAAATTTTCAACCTCTGCGTGGCTATTTGCAGACACAATGGAGGAGGAATGCTTCCCGCGCCTTATGCAGATCCAGCAGATGGAATATTTGATGTAACGGTTTTTAAAGATATGCCTAAGTGGATGGTGCTGAAAGACTATCCTAAGCTGAGGGCTGGTACAATCTTCAAGAATCCAAAAGTCACATCCTTCCGAACCAATAGAATCGAAATTTCAAGAACAGACAAGCCAGATTATATTGAAGCAGATGGTGAGTTCGTAGGGTTGGGGCCAGCAACCTTCAGCACCCAAAAGCAGGCGCTTAGATTCATAATTGGCGAAGTGCC
The DNA here is from genome assembly GCA_003456455.1 of Flavobacteriales bacterium. Lineage (GTDB taxonomy): Bacteria > Bacteroidota > Bacteroidia > UBA10329 > UBA10329 > UBA10329. Next base: position 4,778 of record DMRV01000053.1, on the reverse strand, counting down.
CGGAGTGAAAGAGTTTCCTTTTTAATCAAAACGACCTTCATTTAGATTCCTTGCCTTCGCTCGTAATGGCACTTCGTGTCATTTCTTCCGCATAATAAGCAATGGCGTTTTGCTGTGCATCGTCATTTCTTCAGACAAACTCTCGTTGAAGAGATATTCAAGAATACCCGTTTTGTAGGTAAACATTGCAATCAAATCAGGGTTGTCTGACTGAACAAATGCATCTAAACCAGCAATAATATCATCATCCATCACCGCGTTAAACGTAATGTTTGCATAACTCGTCTTTGCAATCAATTCTAGCTTGGTGCTTTCCTCATCAAACGTACTCGGGTCAATCATGTCTGGATAGACGTGAACCACATGAATGGTAGCGTTAAAGAATTGGGCAAAGGCAATTAGTTCTTCAATCTCCTCATCAATATTGGTCAGGTCAGTTGCAAAAGCAATGTTCTGCGGCTTATTCCCCTCAGCTGCAGAAGGTACAAACAGCGTTGGGCAACTGACATGTTCTAATACCCCAGAAGCTACAGAGCCGAACAACCGATTCTTAACGACAGTTTCTCCCTTGGTACCCATTACAATCAAATCCACATTGTGCTTTTGACTATAATCTTCCAAAATCTCAACTGGGTTTCCGAACGTGAAATCGCAGGTGATCTTTGCGTTAATTCCTGTTGACTGACGAATTGAATCAGCCAATTCGTTTCCAGTTTTCAGTGCTTCATCTCTTAAGATATCATCCAGCTTGTTTACAAACGAGTAGGAGGGACGCGGTACATTATCACAATGCAGAAGGATAAACTCGGCATCGAGGTTTGCAGATAATGAAACTGCATATTCTGCTGCCTTCCTGGCAAGCAATGAATGATCTGTTGGGATTAGAATTTTCATGGTGTTCGTTTAAACTGTGGTGGAAATTACGTCCGTTTTATATTTCCCGGCTTTTAGGTGTTCCCTAATTTTTGAGAAAACCTCAATTGTGTAGTCTACATCTTCTAAGGTGTGTGCCGCAGTTGGAATAAGCCTTAAGAGAATAACGCCTTTCGGAACCACAGGATAAACTACCATGGAACAGAAAATATCGTAGTTCTCTCTGAGGTCAACAATTAAAGCAGTAGCTTCCGGAATTGTACCGTTGAGATAAACAGGTGTAACACAAGATTGTGTGTTACCAATCTCAAAACCAGCATCCTTCAATCCTGATTGAAGCGCGTTCACAATCGTCCAGAGCTTTTCTCTGTGGCTCGGGTCTTCGCGCAGCAATTCTAAACGCTTGAGTGCACCAATTACCAATGGCATGGGCAAACTCTTCGCGAAAATCTGCGAACGCATATTGTATTGAAGGTATTGGATTACATCAGCCGTACTTGCCACAAACGCGCCAATGCTAGCCATACTCTTAGCAAACGTTCCAAAGTATACATCAATTTGATCCTGAACGCCTTGCTCTTCTCCAGCTCCAGCTCCTGTTTTACCAAGTACGCCAAATCCGTGTGCATCATCTACAAATAAGCGGAAATCATACTTTTTCTTCAAAGCAACAATCTCTTTCAGCTTTCCTTGGTCGCCACTCATGCCAAAAACACCTTCGCTAATCACAAGAATTCCACCGCCAGATTCGTCCGTAAGTTTCTTAGCACGCTGCAATTGCTTTTCAAGATTACTGATGTTGTTATGAGGAAAAACAAAGCGTTTTCCCATATGTAAACGAACGCCATCAAGGATACAAGCATGAGATTCTGCATCGTACACAATCACATCTTTTCTTGTTACCAAGGCATCAATAGCTGATACCATTCCTTGGTACCCGAAGTTGAGAAGGTAGGCGGCTTCTTTGTTCTCAAAAGCTGCTAATTCTTCTTCTAGTTGTTCGTGATACTTGGTCTGGCCACTCATCATTCTAGCACCCATCGGGTAAGCCATGCCCCAGTCTTTTGCTGCTTCAGCATCAGCTTTTCGTACTTCCGGGTGATTACCTAATCCTAAATAATTATTCAAACTCCACACAAGGCGCTCTTTGCCGTTGAACATCATTTTGTTGCTCAACTCGCCTTCTAGCTTTGGAAAAGTAAAATACCCGTGTGCAGATTTTGCGTGTTCGCCTAATGGCCCACGGTTGTTTTTTATACGTTCAAAAATGTCCATCTCATTGTTCCTTTTGGGATGATGCAAAGGTATTTGTTCCCTTTTTCCGCTTTGTCGCAAGAAGGCGAAAGTTTTGAACGTGAGAAGTGAATGGTTATCAGCTTTTACCTAACAAGGGTAATCGTGCCGTTGTATTGATTAAGAAACGTGAGTCCTTGCGTAGTGAAAGTCAAGGTATACACGTAAAGGTCTGAAGGAATAGACTTGTCGTTATAGCGTCCGTCCCAACCTACAGTTGCGTCTGTCGAAGTAAACAAGCGTTTTCCCCAACGGTCAAATATGTTGAGTTCAAAGTTTTCTACAATTACACCTCCAATTATTGGATAAAAAGTATCATTCAGACGGTCTAACTCACCATCAATTTCAGGTGTAAAAGCATTGGGGATGTAAACGGTAAGTTCCGTTTCTACCGTTAACGGTTTGCATTCAGAAATGGGACATCCGGCTACCGAAACAGGGGTTAGGCAAATACTGTAGGTGTCTCCAAAATTATCGAAGAGGTACGTGAACCCTGTGTCAGACGAAGTATAGATTAACGAGCTATCACCATCAAAAATGCTCCATTCGTATGCTCCGCTAGCTGGATTGGTGATGGAGAAATCCGCCTCAAAATCGAATGGCCCAAGTTTACTTGGTGTAAAACCAAAATCGGGTTTTATAGATGAAGCTAAAGTGAGTGTTGTTTCAACAATGCTGTCGCAGCCATTTCCGGTGGGGAAGGAAGATGAATAAACCAAGTTGGCTTCAATATCATCTTGAGTGCTTCCATCAGGAAAAGTGTAAGAATCACCTGCGCATATTTCAATAGTTTCTTGTACAAATGCTCCTGGTGTTATGCTTACCGTGGTTGTAATTATGCTATCGCACCCGCTCGCTGTGGTAAAGGTGGAAACATGACTAGTTGCGGCTATAATTATTTGAACATCACCGTTAGGAAACGTAAAACTTGAGTTTAGACATGTGCTTGCTGATAATTGTCCGTCATATCCTTGAGACAACGTAACGTTAGTTGTGACCACAGAATCGCAGCCTAAAATCCCAGTAAGGTTGGAGATGTGCGAAGTCGGAGCTGTGATTATCTCCGTAGTTCCATCAGGATACGTAACTGAATTGTTTGGGCAAACCGAAACCGTTTCTGTAGAAGTAAAACTTGGAATAACGGTAACAACGGTTGTCACCACAGAATCGCAGCCAGTTGAAGCTATAAGGTTGGAGATTTGAGTTGTATTTCCGGTAATAACCTCAGATGTTCCATCAGGATAGTTAAGGGTTGTGTTTGCACAAACAGCTTCTTGGTTGGTAGAAGCCAAAAATGAGACAACAACCACGTTGGAAGTAATAATTGAATCACAGCCAGTAGGAGAAACAAGCTGCGAAACATACGTGGTAGGCAAGGTTATCAGTTCGGTTGCTCCATCAGGGTAGGTAACGGTAGTATTGATGCACGCAGAAATTATTTCGGTTGTATTTATGACGCCACCACCTGTAGAAGTGATGGTGACAGAGGCTGTATCGCTACATCCAAGACTTGATGTGGCAATTACATGCTTAATTCCAATACATAATCCGGTTGCAGATGCGTTGGTTTGGCCTGCCAAAGGAGTGTAAGCAGCATCCGTCCATTGATACGTATAGCCAGGAATTGAACCAGTGGCAGTAGCTGTTCCAGTTCCAGAGCAACCACAATCAGCAGGGGTAGAGGTAGCGGTTACGTTAATTGGGTCTATGGGCGTGCAGTTATTGTTTAGCTGACCAATGTATGCTGCATTAGCGGCATTATTCGGAGCTCCTGGGGTTTCTGCAGAGATGCCCGTTGTCATTCCTTCGCTCCAATTACTTTGCGTGTTCGGGTCGCCATCATTAAACAACCAAACGTTTTGAGAACCGGAACCATTAGAATCGAAGTAAATAACAGTATTAAGGTTGCAGCTTGCCCAGCAAACCGAGAAAACCTCGCAACCCGAAAGGTCAACCAAACGGGCACAATCACCTGAGTTTGCGAGGAATGTGAGCTCCCAATCTCCACCAGCGGTCCAACCAGTTGTAGGATAACTGCATGCCGCACCACCCGGAGTAGTTAGGTTTTGTTCGAATAGACTCGTGTTGCTAATTGGTGCTACAATACTGCAATTACCATCGGTTAAAGAAATATCATCGGCCGGAAGGTTTACGTTCGGGTCGGCATCATTGTAGATTACAATAATGGTTCCCACTGGTACACAACTCCAAAATGGGTCGTTGGAGAAACGCAATGCGCCATCTGCAATTCCACCTGTACCATGATACCCCGAATTGTCGTCAAAAATCCAGCCTCTTATGTCAATACATGGAGGTGTGTTGGCTCCGCAATCATAGGGTAGAGAAGCATTAGCAACCACAAGCTCCACAAACTCTTGGTTGCCTGTTGGCCCATTAGACACTTCATTTATAATGAGTGTTTGCCCATTCGCTTCCATACTCCACAAGGAGAGTAAAATCAGCGTAATTGACCCAAACGATAGAAACTTGACTGCTTTAAGCATCTATCTAACGACTAAGTAAGGTTTTGAGTAGACCATACGCGATTCGCGTACAAGATTACGATTTGAAGCTGGTTTATTGGGTCTTTGTTTTTACGGTTTTGGTAACTG
>DMRV01000085.1:2459-3618 GCA_003456455.1 Flavobacteriales bacterium | reverse complement strand
TTTGGGTTATAACGTCAACTTTACCATCACCGATTATTCTAATAACTCTTACGCTGCGCTTGGAAATTATTTGGCTGAAAACATCATTTCATTCGGTTTTCAGGATGGCGCTAACGAGGGCGAATTGTATGAAAACCAATACTATAGCCCATTAAACCCAACGTTACTACCCATGTTGTCTGGCAACCCTAATATTACTGACCCTAACCGTTGGCAGCCGCTTACACTTCAGATTTTTATAGATCAAGCAGGAAACATTTATCCAATAAACTCACCTGAATTTCTAAACCCGGAATGGGGAGAAGTTTCTCCCTTTGCATTAAACCAAACGGACCAGACTATCAATAATAGAGATGGGTATGATTATGTTATGTATCACGATCCAGGTATGCCACCACTAATGGACACTGCCAATGTAGGAGCCAGTTCAGAACTGTATAAGTGGAATTTTGAATTGGTGGCTGCATGGTCATCACACCTGAGTTCAGAGGACACTACTGTGTGGGACATATCCCCAGCATCTGTTGGTAACATTCAAAGTTATCCCGCTGCGTTGGAAGACCACCCAAGTTTCTATGATTTTGAAAATGGTGGCGATCCAAGTATTGGTTATACTGTAAATCCTACTACCGGACAGCCTTACGAACCACAGCTAGCGAGACGAGGTGATTTTACACGCGTTTTAGCTGAATTTTGGGCTGATGGTCCAGATTCGGAAACGCCACCTGGGCAATGGTTTGTAATCCTTAATTATGTTTCGGATCATGCAGAGTTGGAGAAACGATACATGGGAACTGGTGCTGTTCTGTCTGATTTGGAGTGGGACGTTAAGTCTTACTTTACCTTGGGAGGAGCCGTGCACGATGCGGCAATTACTGCTTGGGGCATAAAAGGTTGGTACGATTATGTTAGACCTATTTCTGCTATTCGCTTTATGGCAGATTTAGGTCAATCAACTTACCCAGATTCAACCAATTATCACCCAGCTGGTTTGTCATTGGTTGATGGTTTAATTGAGTTAGTAGATTCTACGGATGTACTTGCAGGTGCTAGCTATCAACATGTAGGTAAGGTGAAAATGAACGTTTGGAGAGGGCCAGATTACGTAGGTTCGCCAGCAACAGATTTTGCCGGAGTTGGTTGGATTTTAGCTGAGGAT
>DMRV01000085.1:0-2390 GCA_003456455.1 Flavobacteriales bacterium | reverse complement strand
TGCCTTTACAGGAGATGCCTATTTCCCTGGTGGGATGGGAGAGTTTGTAGCACCTAAAGATGAATTTCTTGTGTTTGAAGAAGGTCCAAGTGATACAATTACTTTGCAATGGGCCACTTATAGAGATGCTTCAGATCAATGTAGCCTTTCACGTATTTGGGGTGGAATACATCCGCCAGCAGATGACATTCCGGGGCGCCTAATGGGTATTGAAGTAGGTGTGGACGCTTTTAATCATGCCAAGGGTTATTTTGATGGGTTGATAACAACCGTTTCTGAAGATAGCGAAACTGGGTTTTCGTTTTATCCAAATCCAAGTAATGATGGATTGTTTACTATCAGTATAAGCAACGCCTTTAGTGAATTGGATATTGAGGTGTATGATTTAAGTGGGAGGTTGTGTCTTAATCAGAGCATTAGCACCAGAGGACAATCTGAAGTTGTTTTGCTGGATATGACCACACTAAACTCAGGACAGTACCTCGTGAAGGTAAAGACTGATGAAACGGAGTCGGTACAGCGTGTTTCCTTGATAAAAGAGTAGTTCTTATATCTCTTAGTTAGGCTTCTTATCAGCAAGATTCTCTTCAACCAGTTTCTCTTCCTGAACAGATGCTTCTTCTTCGCCTTTTTCACTTTTAGAGAACATCATTCCAAAGGTCATTACCAGTACGGTAAGCACAATTACTTGAATAATAAGTGAGTTGTTGACGGTAGCTATACTGTTTTCTGGAGTGATGTACAGAAATAAAAGAATGGTAATTAGACCTCTTGGCGCTACGAATAACAAGGGTGCAATGGGTAATCTCGAAACGGCTAATTGAATGATTCTAACGAACATAAATAGCGCAACCATGCCTACCGCCCATATAGCAGTAGTAGCATCAAAAAGCTCCGAAGTCTCTAGCAGGTAGCCAAAGACCAAGAAAAACAGGGAACGAATGAGAAATGTGCCTTCAATGGTGAGCACGGTAAACATCTCCACTTCTTTGGAGGGATCGTAAGCTATAAGCCTGCCAATCACGGCTAGGTTTTTCAGCTTATCGAGATGGCCTACAAATAGCCCGAACAAGAGGATGAAAATGAGTCCGGGTAGGTGATAGATTTTGAGCACGGTATACAACAGAACCACCAATAAAATAATTGGGACGAACTTAACATGATGCTCTATACGCGCCAGCAGCATGGAAAGCCCAATGGTTGCTACCAAAGAAATGACAAGAATGAGCAGTATCTGAAGCCCGAAATTGAGAAAGGTGGTTGCTTCATACACCTCGTTATACAGCACAAAATTGAACACCAGTACGCCAATAATATCAGAAAGACTACTCTCGTAAATGACAAATTCTTTTGCCTTTTTATCCAGATTTACAGCGCTTGGAATGGCAATGGCGCTACTAATAATACAGAACGGAATAGCGTTAATAAAACAGCTGCGTAGCTCGTAGCCGCCAACGTAGTGGAAACCATAAGCAATGGCAAACGTGAGAATAATAATGGGGAACAGCGCTCCCAGAAACGACTTGAGAATGAGCCCCATTTTACTTTTATCCACCTTTAGCTCTAGCGAGCCTTCTAGTACAATTAGCACCAAGCCAATAGTAGCTATCACGGGTAAAGCCGGGTTAAAATCTGGTAAATCAATATTAAGAAAGATGGTGGCCTGCTTTATTCCCCAACCTAAAATGAGGAGTAATAGAACGGATGGGATTTTGGTTTTTGCCGATGTAAGTGCAAAAACATATGCCACCAATAGCAAGGTGCAAAGTGTAATGATGATGGCTGTTGTCATTTGTTTTTGGTTAGCATTTGTTCTCGGGTTTAACGGAAGAATTTATCATGCTAAACGTGCTATTGGTTTAGATAGGATGGTTTCAAGACTGAAAATGTCAATGTCGGAAAATTCGCCCGAAATGTAAATGGGTTTATGATATTCAATTCTAATCTTAGAAAAGGGGAGAGGTTGCTTCTTTTTGTCCCATGTATTCATCACCCATTTGGGCGAAGCATCCATTGTAACAGGAATAATGGGCACACCTGTTTCTTTGGCCATTAGTAGCACACCGACCTTCAATTTCTTTATTGGTCCTGCTGGGCCATCAGGATTAATCATGGTGCTGTAACCGTTTTTAAGTTGTGTGTTTACGCGCTGCAATGCTGCCTTTCCGCTGTTGCCACTGCTTCCGTAAGCCATCTCAGTAAGGCCCATTAGCTTAACTAAAACGTGTATTGGTTTCATAAACAGCATGGGGTGCTGCAACCAAATCTGAGGCTTTTTCATTCGAAGGTTAGTGGTGAAATGAAGTGGCAGGTTCTCGTGCCAAAAGGCGTAGATGTGATTGTCGCTTGAGTTCAGATTCTCCTTGCCAATGTATTCTACACGCTGTGTA
>DMRV01000479.1 GCA_003456455.1 Flavobacteriales bacterium | reverse complement strand
AGCTAATAACTGGAAGATAAAGCGCAGTGTAATCTTAGCCTTGCACGAGGTTGGATTGAGTATGGCCTACACGTCAATTGTATTGTTTTTCGGATTCTCTATTTTCAATATGAGCACCTTCGGTGGAACAAAGGCATTGGGAATGCTCGTCTCAATTACTTTGTTAGTCGCAATGTTTTCCAATTTGATTCTGCTACCGTCTCTATTACTTACATTAGAGCGTTCGATGACTGTGAAATACGAAAAAAACACGAGTGCAGATTTACCTACCTCTGGAGAGAAGAAAACCGACTTAAGCGTTAAAAACCGACCTGTATGAAAGGAATTATTCTAGCTGGTGGATCAGGCACCAGATTGCACCCATTAACTCTTGCTGTTAGCAAACAGCTGATGCCTGTTTATAACAAGCCGATGGTGTATTACCCGTTAAGCGTTTTGATGCTTGCCGGAATTCGCGAAATACTCATCATAAGCACGCCACATGATTTGCCGCATTTTGAACGGTTGTTCGGGACAGGTGAGCAGATTGGTTGCAAATTCACATACAAAGTTCAAGAGATTCCGAACGGACTTGCCCAAGCGTTTGTGCTTGCCGAGGAGTTTATAGGAGATGATAAGGTTGCACTTGTTTTGGGCGATAATATATTCTACGGACACGGTTTGGAAGATGTTTTGAAATCAAACAATGACCCAGAAGGTGGCGTTGTTTACGCCTATCATGTGAGTGACCCCGAACGTTACGGAGTTGTTGAATTTGATTCTGAATTCAACGCATTAACCATTGAGGAGAAGCCAGCACAGCCTAAATCGAATTACGCAGTTCCAGGGTTATATTTTTACGATAACTCTGTTGTGGAAGTGGCTAGAAATCTTAAGCCAAGCGCTAGAGGAGAGTACGAAATCACAGACATCAATAAGCATTATCTGAAAGAAGGAAAGCTGAAAGTTGGTCTTTTGGGACGTGGAACGGCATGGCTAGATACCGGTACGTTTGCTTCTCTAATGCAAGCTGGACAATACGTTCAAACAATTGAAGAGCGACAAGGGCTTGCCATCGGATGTATCGAAGAAATTGCATATCGGCAGAAATTTATCAATGCCGATCAGTTGAGGAAAATTGCCGAGCCACTGGTAAAAAGCGGTTATGGGGAATATCTTATGAAATTGTTGAAATAGAATGAAGTTTCCAGAACGAATTAAGAATAAAATCCTCGTTACAGGAGGTGCCGGTTTTGTAGGGAGTGGCATGACTGAGAAGTTGATTTCCGACCCCGAAAATTATGTGGTTGTGGTGGATAGCCTACTTACGGGTTCGCGAAAAAAAATACCAGAAACGGAACACGATAATCTCCGTTTCATTAAGTGCGATGTAAACGATTACAAAGACATTTCAAGTGTTTTCTACGCATACTCTTTCGATTACGTTTTTCACTACGCAGCAGTTGTTGGTGTAAAAAGAACATTGCAAAACCCGGTAATGGTTTTGAACGATATTGCTGGCTTCAACAACCTTTTGCAGCTCAGCAAGAACACAGGGGTTAAACGTGTCTTCTTTTCAAGTTCTTCAGAAGTTTATGGAGAGCCGGTAGAGTTTCCGCAGAATGAAGAAACCACTCCCCTCAACTCTCGATTACCGTATGCAATTGTAAAGAATGTAGGTGAGGCTTACCTGAAATCATTCCATCGAGAATTCGGACTTGAGTACACCATTTTCCGTTTCTTCAATACGTACGGGCCAAAACAAAGTCGGGAGTTTGTAATCTCCCGATTCCTGTCAATGGCACTGCAAAACCAAGACATTACTATTTATGGTGATGGTTCGCAAACACGAACTTTCTGCTACATAAAAGACAACGTTGATGCCTGCTATGCGGCCTTCAAAAATGACCTTTACGTTAACGATGTGGTGAACATTGGTGGAGGAAACGAACTTTCGGTTTTAGAGTTGGCTAAGATTGTAATTAAGGTAACCGGTTCTAGTTCAAATATCATTCATCTTCCAGCTTTGGAAGAAGGCGATATGACCAGAAGATTGCCAGACACGAGTAAGATGAAAACCTTACTAAAGCGAGAGGTTACGCCTCTTGAAGAAGGGTTGGAAAAAGTCATTCAGCAAGGACAATTTATTTCTCTAATAAAGTAGATGACTCAACTTCGGAGCCTTCAAGACCAATTTAATTTGGCTTTGGAAACGCTGGAATTACCCAGCGAACCTAAACTACTTTACGAGCCCGTTTCTTACACACTTTCCAACGGAGGAAAGCGCATGCGTCCGTTGTTGGTTTTAATGGGATGTAAGGTTTTTAGTGACGATGTTTCTCAGGCCGTTCATCCTGCAATTGGTATTGAAATCTTCCACAATTTCACTCTTCTTCATGATGATATCATGGACAATGCACCAATCCGTAGAGGAAAGCCATCGGTTCATAATAAGTGGAACAATAACATTGCAATTCTGTCTGGCGATGCCATGATGATATTGGCATACCAAGAACTTTGTAAAACTGATTCTTCGGTACTTTCTCAAGTATTGGAGATTTTCAATAAAACGGCCTTGGAGGTTTGTGAAGGCCAGCAGTTAGACATGGATTTTGAAACATCTGATAACGTTTCAATTTCAGATTATGTGAATATGATTCGATTGAAAACAGCAGTTGTTCTTGCTGGTGGACTGAAGGTTGGAGCCATCATTGGAAAG